>JAFWAM010000119.1 GCA_017507595.1 Clostridia bacterium | reverse complement strand
CTTTTCGTCAGGGCCATAAAGCTTTCGTAAGGCCCGTATTGGCCCTCCGTATAGGTGCGGTCCATGACTGTGGTTACGGCACGCAGGTATCCGTCGTACACGTCAAGGCTGTATTGGTCCTTGATCCGGCCGTAAACAAAGGTGCTTACCCCATCCATAAAGCCGTTTTCAGTATATGGGGTCTTGAAAATCTCCGTAGCGTTCCTTTCCGTGCGGACCTTACCGTCGTCGAGGATCTTTGTTTCAACAAAGCTTCTGGTAAGATAGACGGCCTCGCTGTTGGCGTAAACGTTGTTGTGGTAGTCCAAAAAGGCGTTGCAGTCAACGGCTTCAAGGGTCTTTACGTCAAAAAGGTAGATGGCCGTGTATCTTGGTGCGGAGGACACCCCGCCCTCCGGCATGATGATGTTGGTTGGGGTGACCGGGGTAAGGGTTTGACCTTCACCTGCGGAGGGGACGAAGGTCTCCGGCCGGTTAAAGTTGATTTTTGCAGTATTTACCGTGTAGTTTGACACTAAAATAAGGCTGTCGTCCACTAATCTTGCCGTGTTGTATTTGCCGCTTACGGTAAAAAGCTTGGTTACGGCAGGGGATTGCTTGTTAGTGTAATCAATTTGGGCGATTCGGGTACATATTGCGTCATCTGAGCTTATCTGGGCGATCAATATTACGGTATTTCCGTCCTTAGAAAGGAAAATTTCCGACGGGAGAGAGGCAAAAACCGATTCGCCGTCAAAAAGGCAGGTGGTGGCAAGGTTGAGGGAAGAAACCTCCTTTGAGGCCTCCCTTTCAACGGTGTAAACCTTCAGGTAGGACCCTTGGGAATGATCAAGGTAAAAAACGTGGCTCGTGGTGCGCTTGAATTTATCCCCCTCAATCACGCCCGCTACCTGGTTGTCGGTGACCTCGGTATAAAGGCCTTCGGCCGTCGCGCCGGGCGCCATATCGTTGGCCATGCCTCCGCCGTTTGGCTCAAACTTAACAAGGCTTCGGAAAGAGCTTGACAGCCATTGCCAATTGTTTTTATAGCGGGGCGGGGTAAAGGTTGCTTTATTTATGGTGTCGATAAGGTCGTAGTAGGGGCTTTGGGAAAATTTTTCCACACTTTTCGGCTGATTTGGGTAGGGGATAAACAGCCAGCAGCAAAGGGCTATCGCCAAAAGGCTTAATGCGGTCCCCAGAAGGGCAAGGCGCTTCACGGGGCTAAGGCGCCGTTTTTCCTTTTTAAAATTGTCGGGATGGGCTTCCTCAATAAAGCCCTCGTCAATCGTAAACTTTCTAAGCTTGTCGCTCATAGGGTAATACCTTCCTTTAATAAATACTCTTTAAGCTTTGCCCGCGTCCTTGACAGCTTGGTTTTGACGTTGGCCACCGAAAGGTCAAGATTTTTTGCAATTTCTTTTACGGTAAGGGCATACCAGTACCGCTGGACGAAAAGTATGCGTGTGACCTTGTCAAGGCCCTTTAAAAATCCGTCGAAGATCTCTTTCAGGGCAAGCTGATCCTCAAGTGGGGGCAGGTTTTGGGGCAGGGCCTCTAAAAATTCCTTTTCAACGGCAACTATTTTTGCGTTGCGCTTTTTGGTGAGGCCTTTGTTGATGCGGTTAAGGGCAAGATTTCTTGTGGTTTTAAGGATAAAGCCTTTAAAATAATAAGGACGGGTAGGGGGGATGGCAAGCCAAAGGTTCTGATAGGTGTCAAGCTCGCATTCCTCCGCGTCAGACCGGTTTTTCAGCATGTTAAAGGACAGGGAGAAAATTGCTCCGCCGTATTTTGACATGGTTTCTTCAATGGCCTGCTGGTTGCGGTCAAAATAAAGATCTATTATCCCTTGATCGTCCACAAGAATGCTCCTTTTGCACAAATTTTTGCCCTTCACAAATAAGGACAGGTATTTTTTGGTAAAGGTTACAATTATTATATAAAAATTTGTGAGCATTTGCAATATCCAAAGGCAAAATTTTATACAAATTTGAGCCATTCGTGGTATAATAATAAAAAAGGATAACCAATAAGGAGATATTTTATGGGTATTTTTTCAAGAGTAAGCGTAAGAGAGTTTTCTAAAAAGCCCGTTGACGGGGCTTTGATAACAGAGCTTTTAAGGGCGGCAATGCAGGCACCGTCTGCAAGAAATCAGCAGCCGTGGGAGTTCCTTGTCATTACCGATAAGGCCCGTCTTGAGGCCTTAAGCACGGTGGCGCCTAACTTCAGAAGCTTAAAAACCGCCCCCATGGCAATAGCTTTATATTATCATAAGGAAGGGTTGACCTCCCCAACCTACGTTTTACAGGACATGGCCGCCTGTACGGAAAATATTCTGCTTCAGGCAGACGATATGGGCCTTGGCGCCGTGTGGATGGGCGTTGCCCCCAACGAGGAGAGAATGGCCCTCATTGAGGAAAGGTTTATGCCCATTGAAGGCTGCGCGCCCTTTTGTCTTATTGCCGTCGGTCACCCTGCGGAAAAAAAGCCCCAACAGGATCGCTTTGACCAATCAAGGATACGTTATTTAACCAAATAAAAGCAATTTAAAAACGACCCGTAAAAGGGTCGTCTTTTTTATAAAAGTCAGGCTATAAGCCCGTTATTCGTTATTTTTTAAAGTGTTTTCAAGGCCGAAAAGGGGCGTAATGCGCCTGATACAATATGGCGCCTTGTCCGCCTGAAGGTCGGTCGTTATGAGATTTGTTGCTACTTCATATTGCAAAATAATGACGCTTGTTTTTTTGTTTTTTGCAGTATAAATTTATTGACTGAAAAAGTTAACGTGTGATATTATATTGATGAAAAATGAAAAACAAGATGGTGGCTTTGCTGGTTAACTTTCGACCCGCGCTTTTTGCCGTACCGTGGCCACCGTATCGTTTTGATTTTTTCAAATTGAGGAGGTAGTAATATGAAAAAGCTTTTAGTTGTGCTTTTAAGTCTTATCCTCGCAATCACTCTTTCAGGTCTTATGGCTTGCGGTGGCGGCGCAGAGGAGGAAGACAGCATTTTTTTGTTTGAGGAGGTTTATGAAAGCAACTCTTCAAGTGTTGCGGGTTACCGTGTTATTGGTGTTGATGCAACTGCCTTAACGGGCGTAACCGTAATTAATGTACCTGAAAAATACAAGGGCAAGCCCGTAATTGAAATCGCAAGCGGCGCGTTTTCAGGTCAAACCAACCCTGCTATTGAGGAAATCGTTGAGATAAACGTTCCCAAAAGCGTAACAAAAATCCAAAACGGAGCTTTTACGGGATGTCTTAATCTTCAGAAAATAGTTTTGCCTTTCGTAGGGGAGTCGGCAGAAGGCACGGGGGCAACTTATTTCGGCCACGTGTTTGGGGCAAAAAGTTATATGCAAAACTCTTCTGTCGTCCAGCAGAGGCTAAGGACCGTTGAAATCACCGGCGGCGAAAATATTGATGATAACGCTTTTTATTACTGCACAAACCTTACCTCAATAGTTCTTCACGACGGGGTTAAGACGGTGGGTGAAAAGGCATTCCACTATTGCAGCGGCTTGACCGAGCTGACCATCCCTGCGGGGGTAACTGAAATAGGTGCAGGCGCCTTATATAATTGCAAAAATTTGGCAAGCTTAAGCGTACCCTTTCTCGGCGGCAACCCAAATGATACTAAAAACGGATTTTTGGGATATGTTTTTGGTGCGGGCATGTATTCTCAAAACTCAAATTACGTTCCCGTATTATTAAAGTCGGTAAACGTCTTTGGCGGAAAGATAGGCGAGGGCGCGTTTTATTACTGCAGCAGCCTTATGAATATAACCCTGCCAAAGGGTTTGACGGAAATAGGCCCATCAGCCTTCAGAAAATGTACGATTTTAAATAGTATTCAAATTCCGGACACCGTTACAGCTATTGGTGCAAGCGCATTTAGGGAATGTTATGCCATTACTCAGATAACCTTGCCCAAGGCTTTAACCGCAGTAGGCAATTACGCCTTTACCGACTGCGCCAAGCTTGAAGCTATTGTCTTTAATGACCCTTCAAACTGGTATAAGACTTTAAGCCAAAGTGATTTTGACAACAAAACGGGTGGCGAAGCATTAGACGTATCAAACTCCTCTCAAATGGCTTCAGCCCTTAAGAAAAATGACGGCAAATATTATTTGTATAAAAAATAAGCAAAAAAAGGCGGCCTTTTCCAAGGTCGTCTTTTTTATAAAAGTCAGGCTATAAGCCCGTTAAATGATAAAAAGCACGCTTTTTGGTGTGCTTTTTTGCTAGCTAAATCCGTCTTGCGACGGATGAAATTTGCTATTCGTCGAGCGGCACGACGAATGACGCAATATACCGCAAGCGGTATGCGCACGCGATGAAATTTTGCTTACGCAAGGTGAAATCCACCTTTGGTGGGCTTAGGTCAGTTGGTTGCTTGCATTTAAAAGCCCCAAGCCATTTTAAATATAATTAAGACTTTTTGCTTTAGTAAAAGTTTAGGAATAATTTTTAAATTTACTTGCTATATTTTGGTAATGGTGATACAATAAACTTGCGAACCAAATTTGATAACTTAACGAAATTGTATACTTAGGGCGTAAGTGTACCTTTTTCGCATTACAGAAAAATCTTTTTCGTTAAGGTTATTTGTTTAAATTTGGTGTCGCAGCTAAGCGATAAGATGCACTTTGCTGGGTGCTGTTTATCGTTTGGTAAACGGCACTTTTTTATGTTCGGGATTGACATATTTTAAAAATACCTATATTTTTTTAAAAATTTATAAATAAAAATTGTGCATTATCAATTTCTGATATCCCCATTCGCTATACTTATTACGTTTAAGCATAAGCCTTGGCGTATTTATTGATAAAAAACTTTTTAGGAGATTAATTATGCGGAAAATCAAGGTAGTTTTGGTAATCTTATGTGCTTTGTGTACGCTATTGCTCACCGCAATGCTAACTGCTTGCGGGCACGTGCACGAATACCAGTTTATCGTTACAAAAGAAGCCACTTGCGAGTATAGCGGTATTATGTACGGGTATTGCCCTTGCGGTAAGGAAACCGAAAAAGAAATACCTGCACTTGGTCACGTTTTAGAAAATAACGTTTGTAAAAATTGTGGGTTAGATATCACGGTTGACCACGTGCATACGGTTGTGATTGATGAAGCAATTGAACCAACGTGTGAGTCTATCGGCTTGACT
>JAFWAM010000010.1 GCA_017507595.1 Clostridia bacterium | reverse complement strand
ATCCGTTAAACGAAGATAAGCGCAATAAGCTTTGACAGGCACAGGGCTGTCGGATAAATGATGAAAAATCCAACCACGGCGACGAAAAGTGTGTAGCCCATAACCGTTAAGACGGGGGCGACGGCTTTGAATATCTTTTGCTTTTTTGTTACAAAATATATGCACGCACCAATTAAAAGTGCCCCTATAAGCCCAAAAACGGCAAATTTCAGGTATGGCGTGGAGTATTTGATAACAACTGAATTTTCCCCTTTTTCAAGGGGAACGGCCATAAGCTTAAGGTCGTTTTGGATAAAGTCGATCCTTTTACCGTTGACGGTAACGATAAACCCGTCAAGGGCAACGTAGCTTAAGAAAAGTGCAGTTTCGTCGTCGCTTGCCGTTACGCTTGCAACGAAGGTGTTGCCGCCCTCTATTGAGTAGTCTGCCCTGTTGGCGGTTACCGTATCGAAAAGCTCCTTATCCATATCAAAGGGGTTGTAAACGTGCTTTACGGCGGCACACTTTATGGCACAGTATTTTAAAACGTCTTCCTCCGTCATTTTGCCGGAAAGATCCTTTAAGGTGACCCAGTAGTAGCTTGTGGCCTCCTTGTGATAAGCAAGCGCAATACTCCCCTCCACCTTTTTGGCGGTGGATGGATTGTAGGTCCTTGTGTAAACGTTATACATAAGATCAAAGCCGTCGGGGAACTTGGTTTCAAGATACCAATGCCCCTCGGATCTGAAGGGTATTTTGATCTCGCACGTGGAATCCTTTTGGTCAAAGTAAATGCCTGAGGTCGTCAACGGATAATCTATAAAAAGATTGCCCTCGCCGCCCAGATAGGCGTAAAGCTTTTCCATATTGTCGCAAAGGGTGCCCGTCGAAAAATCCAGGGGTTGAGCTTTTACGGTAAATGCCATCGGGAAGGCCGCCTTGTTTTTGAAGGCGGTAAAGTTTTCAAGACGGGCGGACTTGACCTCCTCTATATACGGCCTGTCGATGATGAAATTATTTTCCGTAAGCTTACCGCCGTCGTGATGGTGATAATAATATTGATAGCCTAAGAGCATGTCGCCAAGGAAATTGCCGTCGGCGCTTTTTAAGCTGTTTTGGCCGTTGCCGCTGTAGGAAAAGAACTGTGAGGCCACGAAGTTATCCCTGCTTAAAACTGAGGAAAATCCGCTGACCGAATAGGAGCCGCACACAAGAGGCGCGCAGGCTGAAACGGACGATTTGGTATCCTTTATCCTGTAATAATCGTAAGCGTCGGGCTCGGTTTGGTCTATTATTGACACAATCTCCTTATACTGGTCGTACCTTGTTGGGGTAAAATAGTTGCCGTCCACAAGCTGGATGGTATAAAAGCCGATCTGCACGCCGAAAACCGGGATCATGATCCAGGCCATAACCTTATATGACAGAGCCTTTCGCTTGTAGAAGATCGCACACGCCGTAAGAGAGGCAAATATTGCGGCCATAATGATGGGGATGGTTTCAAGACCCCCGAGAGAATGGGCAAAGAGTGATGAAAAATCATAAGTGTTGTTGACAAGCCTGTCAACGTTTATATAAAGTATTACGCCTATACACCCAATGGCGATAAGGCCCACGCAAGCGATGGGCAATATCTGCTTTTTGCCCTCAAGCTTTTCTTCCCGTAGGCTGCCGATAACGCGCATCCCAAGGTAGAACATATAAAAGGCGTTTAAAAAACCGAAGCGCAATGAATAGCTCATATAAGAGCCGGCATTTAATAAGTTACAGCTTTCGTCAACGAGGACAGGCACTAAAATAACGCCGCCAATTATGGCCAAAAACCTGTCTATAGGCCGTTTAACGCCATTTTTGATGAAATAAACAAGGCTTAAAAACAGGAACAGACAGTCGGTTAAAAGGTAAGTTACCTTTTTATATAAATGCATGCCGTCAAGGTCGCTGTTAACGTTTGCGAAGATGGACGTCCCCCGCCCTGAATCCAAAAATGCAAAAAACGCCGGGACAAGGATGGGAAGGGATACCGTGACCGCAAGCAAGCATCCAAGACAAATTTTTGAAGCGAGCTCCTTAAGCCTTGCGGGCTCCACCACCACGGGATAGACCATTGCACAAATAAACACGAGAATAAGCGCAAAGCAGGAAATGGAAAAGCAGGTGTAAATCATCAGGGCGTAGCTTATGGCAAAATACCGTATTTTGCCGTCTTTTGCCAGCCTTTCAAAGCCAAGGCAAACAAAGGGCATATAGATGAGAAAATCAACCCAATTGATGTAAGTATTGGCAACGAACATATACCCACAAAAGGCGTATAGGACGGCGCACACGGCCCCCACGTATCCAGGGACGTTTTTATGCTTTTTTTCAATATAATACAGGGCTGAAAAGGCCACGCAGACAAGCTTTAAGGGTAAAACGATGCCCACGCCGTTATAGACGTTGCCCTCGCCAAAAAGAAGAAACACCCAGGTAAATGGGCTGACCATACAGTAACAGATCGTGCCGAAAACGTCGGCGCCGCCCGCTATCCTTGCGGTGTAAAACAGAGAGGCTTCACCCTTTATAACGTCAAAAAGATGCTCTATAAAGGGGCCCACCTGGGCAAGCATGTCGTAGTTTGAAACCGTCCCCTTGCCAAAGGGATAAACCCCGAAATACTTTAAAACGCAGGCAAACAGGCCCAATATCCCAACGAAAACGACAAGGTAAGGATAACGCCTTTTTATAAAGCCAAGAAAGCCGCCTTTTTCCGTTTTTGGCAAAACAGCGCCGTCATCATCGGGATTTTTATCATCATTTTGGTCAATAACGGGCTTATAGGCCGACTTTTT
>JAFWAM010000118.1 GCA_017507595.1 Clostridia bacterium | reverse complement strand
TCACCCTCGTTTTCGACAAAATCCCCGCCTATAGTACCGTTATCGACACTTTCTTCCATAAAATCAAGGTTGACGGAAAAGCCGTCGCACACCTTGAAGATGTCAGTTAAAACGTCGTACTCGTAAAAGCCGCTTTCAATGGTAACGGTAAGGATATCATCCTTGATTGAAGCAGATGAGATGCCCTTTACGCCATTGATCTTTTTTAAAAAGGCCTCGTTTGAGGTCAATCCGGATATTTTGTAAACGTATTCCAAAATTTTCACCTTCTTTAATATTGTACTTGTATTTTAGCAAAAATCAGTGGCTTTTGTCAACATATATGGGCCAATCATTTGCCCTTATTGATTTTAGCCCCGACTTTAGACAAAAAAAGCCGTCTTTTTAGTTTGCATTGGCGGCACTTTTTTGATATAATACTTTTTGTTTAAACTTAGGTTTATATTATTCGGGAGCGTTATGGAAAATTTATCTAACCGCACAAACGATGGCCAAAACCTTAAAATAATCGGTCTTACCGCTGAGGAGGTTTTATCCCGCCGACAGCAAGGTCTTACCAACAAGGTGAAAAGAAAGGCCTCAAAATCATATCTGAAAATTTTTATCGACAATTTTTGCACGTTTTTCAACCTTTTGTGCTTTGCGTGCTTTTTCGTGCTTTTATCGGTAGCAAAAGACACGGCAATTTCCAATTACTTTTTCGTAATACTTTTCGTTGCCAACTCTGTAATCGGCACCATACAGGAAATCCGCGCCAAGCTGACCGTTGAAAGGCTTTCCTTAATGAAGGCCCCCACCGCACGGGTCTTACGAGGTGGCGAGTTTTTGTCCATCCCCGTGGAGGAGGTCGTTCTTGACGACGTGATAGAACTTTCCTTGGGGAGCCAGATCCCTGCCGACTGCGTTGTTTTAGAGGGCTTTATCGACGCCAACGAATCCCTTTTGACAGGCGAATCGGTGGCGGTAAGGAAAAACGTCGGCGACAAGCTTTTAAGCGGAAGCTTCGTCACCGGCGGAAAATGTCTTGCCCGCGCCGAAAAGGTAGGGGCGGACAGCTACCTGCAGACACTTTCACAAAAGGCAAAGGAATACCAGAAAACAAATTCCAAGCTGCTTAACGCCCTGAACGCAATAATCAAGACGGTAAGCATACTGATCGTACCCATTGCCATCGGCACTTTTTTGGTTCAGAACCATCTTTTTGAAAGCGGGCAGATCGGCCAGGTCGCCGGCAAGGACCCAACCTTTTCAACGGGGGTTGTGATCCCTACAATTTCCGTCATAATCGGCATGATACCCTGCGGGATGTTCTTTTTGACCACCCTGTCCCTTGCGGTTGGCATAATAAAGCTATCAAAGCTCAACACCCTTGTTCAGGATATGTACTCCCTTGAGATGCTGGCAAGAAGCAACGTCCTTTGTCTTGACAAGACGGGGACCATAACCGACGGCCGTATGACCGTAAAGGAGATCGTTACCATTAAGGAGCTTTCTTATCCCCTTGCGGACGTTGTCGGCGCAATAGAAAACGCCCTTGACGACAGCAACCAGACGGCAGAGGCAGTGAAAGACTTTTGCAAAACGGCACTGTCCCCCACCCTTTTGGCAAAAATACCCTTTTCTTCAAAGAGGAAGTTTTCTGCCGTAACCTTTGAGGGGCTTGGAACCTTTGTTATGGGCGCACCGGATTACGTAATGGACGCCCTGCCGGAGGATATTGACAGGCAAATAAAGGCCCATATGTCCGTGGGAAGACGAGTGCTTCTCGTTGCCCAAAGCGACTTACATATTGACGGCGACGACCTGCCTGAGGGGCTTTCACCCTGCGGCCTTGTGGTCCTTGAAGATAACGTACGTCCCGAAGCAATTGAGACCATCAGATGGTTTAAGGAAAACGACGTTCAGATAAGGGTAATATCGGGCGACGACCCAATGACCGTTTCTGAGATAGCTAAACGCGCCGGAATAGAAGGCTACGACAAGTACGTTAACTTATATAATATGTCCGACGAGGAGGTAATGGACGCCGCCACCAAGTACGTGGTCTTTGGCAGAGTTTCTCCCGAGCAGAAGGCACTTATCGTAAAGGCCTTAAAGGCACAAAAAAACACCGTTGCCATGACGGGCGATGGCGTAAACGATATTCTTGCCATGAAGGAAGCAGATTGCTCCATTACGGTCGCGTCGGGAAGCGGCGCCGCCAGAAGCCTTGCACACCTGGTGCTTTTGGACGACAACTTTAACTCCTTACCCCAGGTCGTCAAGGAAGGCAGAAGGGTCGTAAACAACATTCAGCAATCGGCCTCCCTTTATCTTATGAAGACCTTGTTTACCATGATCTTCGCAATAATTTCCATTGCGTCGGTAACAAGCTATCCCTTCTCCACGGGCATGATGCTTATGCTTGAATTTTTCATCATAGGCGTGCCGTCGGTAATGCTGTCCCTTCAGCCCAGCGACAAGCGAATAACGGGCAACTTTATAAAGTACGTGCTATCCCATGCCGTACCCGGGGCGACCATACTGATATTTAACGCGGTCATGGTCAAGCTTGTTTACACGGTGCCCACCCTGACGGAATTTTTCAGGGCGACACCGGATACGTATTCCACCCTGGCAACACTTGTGCTGACCCTGGGCGGATGGGTATTTCTGGTAACACTTTGTTATCCCTTTAATAAGTTCCGCGGCGGACTTTGTATAGTGGCAACCGTGGTGATTTTCACCATTTGTACCCTTTTGGTCTCAACCAGCGTCCTGTTTGGATTCTTCCAGCTGCAAAGCCTTGTACCCTTAAGTGAGAACCTTTCAAAGATCCTGCTTGTCATTGGGCTTTTGGTTGTTGACTTCCCCCTGCTTTTGACGTTTAAATGGCTTATAAAGTAAATTAAATAAAACAAAAACCCGCCAAATAGGCCGATAATCGGCTTATAGGCGGGTTTTTTGCTATTTAATCAGTAACGGTCAAAGCGTTTTGCCCTGCGCTTTAAGGAGGAAGCAAGGGTGTCGGTGAAGACACTTTCCTTTATTCTTACCGTCCAGCAATTGGTGGTGCCGGGGGTGTTAATACGGAATTCGCTGCCTACCATAAGAGCGTCCTGAACGGGTATGATGCAAAGCTTTGCGTTGGAGCCGTAAGCAACGTCAAGTATTGCTTCGCCAATGCCGCTGAGGCCACCCATCGGCTTATAGATCTTAAGATAATCAACGGACTTTTTGACCATTGTCCTCCAATGATCGACCTGTGCCTTGTCAAGACCCTTTAAGGTGCCCATAATGGTGTCGTTGTCGTGGGTGCCCGTGTAGATGACGGAATTTTCATTGACGTTCCAGGGAAGATACGGGTTGCTGTCGTCGCCGTTGAAGGCAAACAGAAGAACCTTCATCCCGGGGACGGAGTAGGTTGACATAAGGTTTCTTACGCCGTCGTCGATCATACCTAAATCCTCGGCAATAATCTTTTGGGTGCTTACGTTTGCGAGGATCTCTCTTCCGGGGGCGTTGACCCACCAGCCCCTTTCAGCCGTAGGATCGCCGTAGGGTACCGCCCAGAATCTGTCGAGGCCCCTGAAGTGGTCGATACGTATAAGGTCGTATAATTTTGACGCCCTTTCAACGCGTGCCTGCCAGAAGGCAAAGTTGTTGGTGCGCATATGCTCGTAATTATAAATTGGGTTACCCCAAAGCTGACCCGTTCTGCTGAAATAATCGGGCGGACAGCCTGCAACGATGGTGGGACGGTAGTTGGCGTCGAGAAGGAATTCTTCAGGTGCAGCCCAAACGTCCACGCTGTCAAGGGATACGTATAAGGGAAGATCGCCTATGATGGAAATGCCCTTGCTGTTGGCGTACTTTTTAAGCTCGAAATACTGATTTCTGAACTCAAACTGGAGCCATTGCCAGAATAAAAGCTCCTCACGGTTGTTTTTGGCAAACTCCTCTAAAACGGCGGGGTCACGGCGGCGATAGGCCTCGGGCCAATCGTTCCAGGGGCAATTGAATTTACCCTTGAGGGCCATAAATAAGGCGTAATCGTCAAATTCACCCTTTTGCAGGAAGGCCTTAAAGGTCTTGTTCGTAACGTCAAAGCGAGAAAAAGCCTTTCTTAAAAGAGGATAACGCTCTGTATAAAGCCTGCCGTAGTCAATGTATGGATCCTTGTTGATGGCGGCCTCTACCTCGCGGTAGGTCAGAAGTCTTTTAGAC
>JAFWAM010000117.1 GCA_017507595.1 Clostridia bacterium | reverse complement strand
TTTACAGTATTTGTGGTTAATAGGTTAATATGTAGGGGAATATACTATAAATTGCATGATAATATCAGAATATCGCGGCTTTTATATTAAAAAACAGCACGTTATCATAAAATTAATATAAAAACCGACGTTTTGTGATGTTTTTTCTGATTTTAATTAATAATATTGGGATTTTGGTGTTTTTTCTTTAAATTTTGCAATATTTATCACTATTTATTGTTTTTTAGATAATTTAACTTTGTTTTGTTTGTTTTTTATATAAATTTAGGCAAAATTGGTGGTAAATTGAGGTTTTTTATAATTTTTGCATCAGAATCCTTATTTCATAAGTAAAATCCCGTGTATGACTAAAATATCCTTGATTTTTGACCAAAATAATGGATTTTAAGGGAATTTTGCCCGGTAAATCAATATATCGGCTGATTTTAAGTAAAAAACCGTATAAATCCGTTATTTTTAATAAAACTGCGTAAAAAGATCGTCAATTTGCTTAAATATCACTCAAAAATCTCGATTTTTCCTTTAAAAAAGGTATTTTTCCTTTAAAAATACCTTTTTAATCAATTTTTGGTTAAAAAAACAGGTTTTGCCATCACTAAATTTAGATGATTTTCACTTAAAATAAAGGCTGCTTCTCTAAAAAAGATATTAACATTTTGTGTATAATTATAAATTTGAAAATATGCATCTAAATCTATAAGTCGATTAACAATTTTGACAATGTATAAATATGCAATTATGGTTAATATTTGATAAAAAACGGCAAAAATAAGGGTTTTTTAGCCAAAAACCCGGTTATTTTTCCAAAAAAAGAAGTGAAAAAATTTTAAAAAAGTTGGCCAATAAGCCGATTATCGTCACTTTTTGCAAAATTTTACAAATAATTTCAAAGCGGAAAATTTTTCCAATTTTGCCACAAAAAATTTGATATTGGACGTTAAATCCGTTCAGAAATTTTTTTCTTTTTTTCACATGTGAAGATTTTTCCAAAAAATAATGATAATTGAAAAATCGCCGCAAATTTTTATAAATTAGTTTGCTAAAAATATTTATGTATGATACAATTATTAATACTAAATTTAATATCTACCAGTTATTGGAGGAATAAATGAAGAATTTCGGCAAAATTTTAATATGGCTCGTCATAATTGTTCTCGTCGGGCTTCTTGCGGCGACATATTTGTACGACCACACTTCTGATTTGTCAACCTTCTGGGAATCCGCCGGTGTCGTCTTCGTTGACGACGTTGACAGCTACCGCAAGGGTGATAATTACGTTTTAAAGGGAAAGGGTGAAGACGGTGCAGACATTACCGCCACCGTCCAGTACGTTTCCTATGAGGACAGCTATATCGTTCTCGACCACAGGGAGATCAACAAGGTTTACGTTGACGCATACAAAATCAAGGGCTACATGGATAAGCAGCTTAAGGTTGAAGCTAACTTTAACCGCGCCGACTATGAGTTTGACGTTATCAAGATGCTTCAGGCCTGCGGCTTAAAGCTTGAGGCAAGCGATCCCAACCAGGGCTCCTTCTGGTCGGATATGCTTATGCCCATTATGACCCTTGGTATCGGCATATTTATTATCGTGCTTTTCATCCGTCAGGCAAAGGGCGCCAACAGCGGCGCAATGGACTTCGGTAAAACAAAGGCTCAGGTCATCACTAATATTAAGGTAAGATTTTCCGATGTTGCCGGCGCAGAAGAAGAAAAGCAGGAGCTTCAGGAGGTCGTTGAATTTTTAAAGAACCCTCAAAAGTTTACGGCGCTTGGCGCAAGGACGCCAAAGGGCGTGCTTCTCGTCGGTAATCCCGGTACGGGTAAGACCCTCTTTGCCAAGGCAGTTGCAGGTGAGGCAAGCGTACCCTTCTTCTCTATAAGCGGCTCCGACTTCGTTGAAATGTTCGTCGGCGTAGGCGCATCAAGGGTAAGGGACCTGTTTAACACGGCCAAAAAGAACCAGCCCTGTATTATTTTTATTGACGAGATCGACGCGGTCGGCCGTCAGCGTGGCGCAGGTCTTGGCGGTGGCAACGACGAAAGAGAGCAGACCTTAAACCAGATCCTCGTCCAGATGGACGGCTTCGAAAGCAGCGACGGCATAATCGTTATGGCGGCCACCAACCGTGCCGACGTATTAGACCCAGCCCTCATAAGGCCGGGCAGGTTCGACAGGACCATTTACGTCAACATGCCAGACGTCAAGGGTCGTGAGGCTATTTTAAAGGTCCACGCACGCAACAAACCCCTGGCCCCCGACGTAAACTTCAAGGTGCTTGCCCGTATGACGGGCGGCTTCTCGGGCGCAGATCTTGCGAACCTTTTAAACGAGGCCGCTATCCTTGCCGCAAGACAAAACAGGAAATTTTTGACCAATGAAGACCTTTACGAGGGTATCAATAAGGTTCTTTTAGGCCCACAGAAGCGTTCAAGGATCGTCACCGAAACCGACAAGCGCATCACCGCATACCACGAATCAGGTCACGCAATATTAGCAGGGCTTTTACCCGGCTGTGACCCCGTACACGAGGTATCAATAATCCCAAGGGGTGCCGCAGGCGGCTACACCATGACCCGCCCCGACAACGACGACGCCTACCTTGCGAAATCAAGGCTTTTAGACGATCTGGTAATGACCATGGGCGGCCGCGCCGCTGAGGAGATCGTCATCCACGAGGTAACCTCCGGCCCCAGCGCAGACATCACCCACGTCACCAAGATCGCCAAGCGCATGGTTACCGAATGGGGTATGAGCGAAAGGCTTGGCCCCGTATGCTACGGCAGCGGTACGGAGATCTTCCTCGGCCGCGACTATCAGACCAAGGCCGACTACAGTGAGGAAACCGCAAAGCTTATCGACAGCGAGGTCCAGAGGATCATTAACGAAAGCTATAAAAAGGCAGTTGAGCTTTTAACCGCCAATAAAAATCTTCTCGACACCATGGCAAGGGTCCTTATCGAAAGGGAAACCATCTACACCGACGAGGTAAGGATGATCATGGACGGCAAGTCCGCCCAGGAGGTAATGGACGCCATGGACAGCAAGGATAAAAGCTCGGGATCAAACCCCTTCAGCCGTATGGAAAGCTCTTTAAATAAGAGCGACGACGACGGGCTTGTAAAACCCGACGGCACACTTAATCATTAATCAAAAATCCGCCTATAAGACGGTTAAACGGTAATTTTTGGCAGGGGCCCAACAAAAATAAGGGGGCCTTTGCCGCGCAAAAGAAAACGAGAGGTGCAAAATGGGCAGAATAATTGCAATATCCAACCAAAAAGGCGGCGTCGGTAAGACGTCCACCTGCATTAACTTCGCCGCAGGCCTTGCCCTTAAGGGCAAAAAGGTCCTCGTTTGCGATATGGACGCCCAGGGCAACGCTACCACGGGCCTTGGCATATCCAAAAGTGAGCAGAGAAAGAGCGTTTATGACGTTCTGATCAATGAAGTTCCTGCAAAAAGCGTGATCGTCCCCACCAAGGTAGACAATTTATCCGTTTTGCCATCAAGCATTGATCTTGCCGGTGCCGAGGTAGAGCTTGTTTCCCTTAAAGGTCGTGAAAAACGTTTAGCGTATGCACTTTCCAAGGTCAAGGACGAGTACGATTATATAATTATCGATTGCCCGCCGGCCATAGGGCTTCTCACCATAAACGCCCTTACGGCGGCCGACGGGGTGCTTATTCCCATCCAAAGCGAGTATTACGCATTGGAGGGTTTAAGCCAGCTTGTAAACACCATCAAGCTTGTCGTCAAGGCATTAAATCCAAGCCTTACCCTTGAGGGCGTGCTTATAACCATGTACGACGGCCGCGCGCTTATATCCCGTCAGATCAAGGCGGAGATTGAAAGCTATTTCGGGGACAAGGTCTTTAATACGGTCATTCCCAGAAACATCCGCGTGTCGGAGGCCCCCAGCTACGGCGTGCCCGTAATGATACACGACAAGCGCTGCCGCGGCGCGCAGGGCTACGTTGCCTTCGTTGAGGAATACCTTTCAAAGGGCGGCAACCAAATTTAATTTCACCAAGGAGGGATAAACATATGGCAAAAGGATTGGGCAAGGGCTTTGCAGCCCTTTTAGCAGACACCCAGGAGGATTATAGCAGGTTTTCTTTTGAAAGCCTTGGCGCCGAGGGTGAGGAGATTAAAAACAGCGTTATAGAAATCAAGATCGATATGGTTGACGCCAACCCCAACCAGCCCAGAAAGATCTTCGACCCCAACAGCCTGCAGGAGCTTGCTGATTCCATCGCGGTCCACGGGGTCATTATGCCTATCGTCGTCAACAAAAAGGGCGACAGGTTTATGATTATCGCCGGTGAAAGAAGATGGCGCGCAAGCAAGCTTGCAGGGCTAAGCAAGGTCCCCGCCATCGTCAAGGATTATTCCGAGCGTCAGGTCAAGGAGATCTCTCTCATTGAAAACCTTCAGCGTGAGGATCTTAACCCCATTGAGGCCGCCAACGCCATGAAGCAGCTTATGGAGGAGTACGACATCACCCAGGAGGATCTTGCCGAAAGGATCGGTAAAAGCCGTTCGGCAATAGCAAACACCTTACGTCTTTTGACCCTTGAGCCTGCCGTTATCGACCTTGTGTCCACCGGTCAGCTTTCCCAGGGGCATGCACGCGCCCTTATAACCTTACCCAAGAACGAGCAGGTCGCCATCGCCAAAAAGGCAGTTGTCAAAAGACTTTCCGTCCGCGAGGTAGAGCAGGAGGTCAAAAATTATTACAACCCCCCTCAGGAACGCCGCAAAAACGCCGAAATGAGTGTGGAGCTTAAAGACCTTATCGTAAGAATGCAAAGGGGCTTTGGCACCAAGGTAAGCGCCATCGGTAACGATCGCAAGGGCAGGATATATATTGACTATTACACCCGCGACGACCTTGACAGGATCTCGGATATTTTAGAAAAGGTCATCGCCGCAGGAAAATAAAATCAGCCGTTAATCGGCCCATACGCCCACTTTTTGTTAAAAGCACTGTGGTTTTTAAGTTAAAAAACGGGCACAAAAAATTGTTTACAGGAGGGATCTTTTATGAAGGTTATTTTGCTTCAGGATGTTAAAGGTACGGGTAAAAAGGGCGATATCTGCGAGGTAAGCGACGGATACGCACGCAATATGCTTTTCAAAAAAAATCTTGCAAAGGAGGCAACCGCCGTTGAGGTCAACAGCCTCAAAATAAAAAAGGACGCAGAGGAGTTCCACCGCCGTGAGGAGGAAAAACGCCTTACCGCCCTCGCAAGAGAAATCCACGGCAAAAAGGTTGTTTGCACGGCCTTTGCCGGTGCAAACGGAAAGATTTTCGGTGCCATCACCGGGCAGGAGATTTCTTCCGCCCTTGCAAAGCTTGGCTATGAGATCGACAAGAAAAAAATCGTCGTGTCAGAACCTATCAAAAAGGTTGGCACCTACGACGTTGACATCAAGCTTATTTCAGGTATTCCCTGCAAAATTAAGGTAGAAGTCCAAGGCTCGGACAAAAAGCCCAACTAAAATTATAAAATTTTTAAACTTTTTTAAGAAAAAATCAAAAAAAGGCCGAAAAACATTATACAACCGCAACAAAAGTTGCTATAATATATAGGCTAAAAAGAGGTGGAAGGTTTCCTTCCTCCTCCAAAATATCGGGGTGTGGCGCAGTTTGGTAGCGCGCTTGAATGGGGTTCAAGAGGCCGCAAGTTCGATTCTTGTCACTCCGACCAAAAGAAAGCAGGGCAAAAGCTCTGCTTTTTTTGGTGGAAAAAGGAGTGACATAGCACGAGCCTTGCGAGTATTCTATAAACTCCGACCAAAAAAAAGCAGGGCAAAAGCTCTGCTTTTTTTGGTTGAAAGAGGAGTGACATAGCACGAGCTTTGCGAGTATTCTATAAACTCCGACCAAAAGAAAAAGGGGATTTTGGCCCCTTTTTCTTTTGTTTTGGCAAAAATATATCTTGCGGTCTCAGGGGTCCCATTCAACAAAAACTCACGGGGTCCCCCAAAAAGTTGCGAAGCAAATTTTAGGGGAGAAGGAAAAAGCTTGCCATAAAAAAAGCAACGCCCTGCGTTGTTTTGTAAAAGACAAGCTTTTGACGCGTTCAAGAGGCCGCAAGTTCGATTCTTGTTTGTGGCAAGCCACAAGATTCATCAATGCACTCCGACCAAATCAGCACGATGATTTTGATAGAATTGTCGTGCTCATTTTTTTGCATTTTTGAGGGTTTTTGGGCATTTTTAAGCGTTTTTTCGCTTATTTTTGACCTATTTCCCTTTCATAACCGATAAAAGAACCGTCCGAGTGTGTGTCCCCGGGCGGTTCTTTCATTTTTGTGCTTCATTCCGTTTTTTTTATTGGGCGTTGCGTTTTTTTAATTATTGGCGTTGACATTTTCATGTAAAAGTACTACAATACGTATTTAGTAAAGAGAGCTCAACCATAGAGGAT
>JAFWAM010000116.1 GCA_017507595.1 Clostridia bacterium | reverse complement strand
TAAGATAGTCGTTTACGACGGAGAGGGCTTTTATTGGACGGCTCTTTTGCAGGAGTTCACCGTGGATGGGAAATTCACCGAGGAGCTTTCCGTCGCTCTCTATCGGGGGGATGATATCCTTTGCGCCGCAGGTAAGTGCAAGGGTGTGTTTAAAAGGTCCTTTGCCGAGGTGGTCGGGGAGGACGAAGGGCATGGCAACCGTGCCTATCCCGCGGGGGCTGAGGCCGTGACCCCATACGACGACGAGCAGATCGCCGAGGAAAATTATTACGAAGGATATTACCAAAATCATTGCATAAAGGAGGAGGCTTTAAGTGAAGAGGATAACCCTTTTGAGGATGATTGCCTTAAAAAAATCCGCCCTGAGGCTTTCCAAAAAGAGGAAAAACCGCGCCCATCTTACCAGGATGCGCCGTGCCTTTACCCTGCAGAAAAGTCGTTTGATAAGGTCTTTGGATACGGCCCCTGCGCCAGAGGGGGCCTGCCAGTATCTTATAAGGCTTCGCAAGGGGAAAAAAGAGCAGACCGGGTAAGCATATACGCCCTTATGTCGTCGGGCGAGCGATTTTTCGGCCTTGAAAAAACCATTGCTTTTTCAAGGTTTTATAAGATATCCGTCAAGGAAAGATTTTATCTTTTCGGCATTGTTGAAACCGATGGGGCACCCTTATTTTTGTATGCCGTGCCCGCAAGGCTTGGTGAAAGGATAAAGGGCTTTGAAAAGGGCTTTTTTATCCCCGGATCATTTTTTGACCGGGAGGAGGGCTTTTACTGCCTTGTGCAGCGGCGGGATAAGGGCTGAATCGGGCGGTCAATCGGTCAAAACAAAAAAATGACCACAATATATTGTGGGTATAAAAAATCCGCGGCAAAAAAGAGGGAAAAAAGCTTAAAACTTCAATAAAAAACAGTAAAAAAAGCCGAAAAATGCTTGACTTAAATATAATAATAAGTTAAAATGTGTTAGTCGTCTGATTTGGACGAGGTTTTTTCATGCGAATTAGCCCCTTGCACCAAAAGCCTTCGCCATATTAAGCGCAAATAAATTTTTCGGAGAAATTATCATATGAAATCATATATGGCAAACCCTGCCACTGTTGAGAGAAAATGGTACGTCGTTGATGCCGCAGGTATTCCTTTAGGCAGAGTAGCATCTCAGGTTGCAGCGGTTTTAAGAGGCAAACACAAACCAACGTTTACACCAAACGTTGACTGCGGTGACTTCGTTATCGTAGTAAACACCGATAAGGTCGTTCTTACCGGCAAGAAGTTAGAGCAGAAGCTTTATACCTACCACACCGGTTACGTCGGTGGCTTAAAGCAGATCCCTTATTCAGAGATCATGGCTAAAAAGTCAGACGTTGCCGTTTACGAAGCTGTAAAGGGTATGCTTCCCAAAAACACACTCGGCAAAAAGATGCTTAAAAAGTTACGCGTTTACAAGGGCGCTGAACACAAGCAGCAGGCTCAACAACCCGTTGAACTTAAGATCGAGTATTAATAGGAGGGATCATTCATGGCTAAAGCAGCAAAGAAAAAAGTCCAGTTCTGGGGAACGGGCAGAAGAAAGAAAGCAGTTGCAAGAGTACGTCTTATTCCCGGCGGCAACGGCACTTATATAATCAACGGTAGATCTATTGACGAATACTGCGCACTTGACACAGTTAAGCTCGTTATCCGTCAACCCCTTACCTTAACCGAAAAGGAAGCAAATTACGACGTTTTCGTAAACGTTAACGGCGGCGGCTTCACAGGTCAGGCAGGCGCAATCCGTCACGGTATCGCACGCGCACTTGTCGTTGCAGAACCTGAACTCCGTACCATCGTTAAGAAAGCAGGTTACTTAACACGTGACCCACGTATGAAGGAAAGAAAGAAGTACGGCTTAAAGAAAGCTCGTCGTGCTCCTCAGTTCTCAAAGAGATAATCACCCATTTTGGGTTTTTCAAAAAAAGCACTCACCTTGTGGGTGCTTTTTTCATGCTGAAATATCGTTAATACGGCGCATATTTATTTTTCATTATCCAAAGGGCAGCGTAAGATCAAAAAAGATTTTAAGCCGAAAGAAAAACCGTGGCAAAAAAGCCGCGGTTTTTTTATTGACAATTTTTTTAAAAAAACATTTAAAAATGGCAGTGAGTCTTGAAATCGCCTTTTTTGAAAGTGTATAATATAGTCAACGCTTGGGAAATTTATTTGTTTTAAAAGGGGGTGCATTAACAAAAAAACAGATCAAAGACAACCTTTGTGGGTCAAAGAAACAAAATTTAATAACCGAACCTTTTAAAGGGTGGCCTCAAGCCTGAGGTCGCCCTTTAAAATACCGTTTTATCCAAAAAGTCCGCATATAAGCCGTTTAACAGCGATTTTTTTGGGTAAACACAACGCAAAAAGCAACAAGAAAAATATATTAAAGGAGAAAAAAACTATGGCATTTATTAAAAAATATGAGGTTGGAAGCCCCAACGTGGCCGCACCAAGCAAGCATATCTTATACGGGCTGCCGATACTATCCTTTGGGGATGCACGCAACAATCTATCGTTGTTTCTTAACTACAATTCAAGGATATCAAACAATCCTTATTACATTGCAAACGGGTTTAAAATCAGCTTGCAAAAGAGGATTGTTTTTGCCGACGGGTATCCTGACAGCTACGAGGACGGCGACGGTACGTTGGTAAAGCTAAACCGTTTTGACAACAAATATGCCTTTGACGACGGATCACGTCGTATAATCCGACTTGTGGGCTCGCAATACGTTCTTGAAAACCCCGATTACAGCACGGAAATTTTCAAGGCCGACGGCGGCATTTCATCCATCAAGGACAAATACGGCAACACGATCATCAGCTTTAATTATTATGCAGATAAGCTTATTTCAGTAGTATATAAGGGTACGAAAACGGTTACGTTTAACTATAACAGCGGTTATACCGCGCTTACGTCCATCGTGTATAGCTACGGTGATGAAGCTTATACAACAGCCTTTACCTACGGTCAAAATACGGTAACGGTAAACCACTATACGGGGGTAAAATATCATTTAACCTTTGCCAATGGGGCTTTTACAGTCAGCTCTATTGATGGGGCCAACCAAGACTTAACCGAGGCCGTCTATACGGCGACGGCAGTCACAGACGGTGATACGGTCACCCTTGAAAAAAGGATGGGAAGCAAAATCCTTGACAGAAGGGTCTACACCTTTGTGGGCTGTGATACTGCAGGCAAAGCAAGCATCGTTGACGTTACAAATTTTCACGGTGTGACGACCAGGGTACAATTTTCCAAGGAAAAGCCTGCATATTCCTACGAGAAGCTAAATCCCCAATTTATTGCCCAACCCACTGCAAATACGTCCTACTATCCGGGCAGGGTTACGTATTATAATAACGAAAAGGCCGCGGGCAGTCAAGGCTACGGCGACGGGCAGATAATGGCGTGCGAAACGGATAATATGCACACGGACAAGAACAGATACCTTACATCGTCAAGCTTTTCGGGCATGGTAACATTGTCAGGGTGGCTTATGCCGGTAACGGACGTGACCGAAGCCAACGTAGATATTACTTACAACGACGTTACTTACGGTCCGCATAAAATCAGTGGGCTTGTAAAGGATCAATGGAACTATTTCAGCATTTCGTTTTACAAGGAGGACAGCCCTTTTATTTCTATCACCACAAGGGAAAAGGACAACGTTATCAGGGCTTGTGACTTCAGATTGACAGGCACGTCCGTCGAAGAAGATCTGATGGAGGAATATAATGACAACCTTAAAAAATCCACAGGCGTGTTAATGCATGTTAACGCAGACGGCAGCGAGGCCATTGTACCCATAACCGATTCAATCGAATATATTAGCGGTGCAAGCGTTTTAAGCAAAACCGCTTATCCCATCACAATCAACGACCTTATGCGTTTTAAAATCAATGAGGCCTTCGGTACCCACACGGGCGAAATTTATTATAACGACGGGCGTGGCATATTACCCCTTTCGGGCACCCTTCACATCCGCTACTATTCGCCCGAGGGGGTCTTAACGCAATCTTCGGTAAGCGGACTTTCCATTGGTAAAATGCATACAAAAAAGGGCAACGAGTACGTGACAAAAACAAACGTGGTCAGCGCCGTTGACGGCGGCATGCACCTTGAAACCCACACCTTAAAAAACAACAGCGTACTAAGGTCGGAAATCTACAACAGCAAGCTTGATCTTATTCAATCCACCGACCTTGGTGTGACCACGGCCTACGTCAGAAATGAAAATAACGGGCTAATAATATCTCAGACCGTTTCCGTGCCCAACAGCACGGAAGCAATTACTACCACCGCAGAGTATGACGCCAATGATTTTTTATTATCAACCACGGACGAGTTTGGCACTGTAACCGCTTACACAACCGACCCCACCTGGGGCGTGGTAACAAAATCGGTCGTAAGCGGCGGATTGACGGTAGAGGACGCCTTTGACAGCGATTGCGCCGCCCTGCAATCAAGGACTTTTGGCAGCGAGGCGGAAAGGACCCATCAATTTACGTATACGTCAAAAGGGCTACCCGGTGGGTATAGCGTGGGCGCCTTAACGTACACCATGGGCTACGACGGGGATACACTTTCTTCCGTTGCAAAAAACAACGTCGCTATTGAGGAGTTAAGCCTTTCAAGTGACAAAAAGACCGTTTCTGCGTATTATCCAAGCCAAGGCGCGCCAAATTACAGTCTTGTCAGCAGATATGATAGCTACGGCAGGCTTACCGCCCTGGACGGCCGTATAACAAATACCTATGACGTAAGACCAACACATATCTTGTATCAGGACGAGGACGGCAATGTCCAAAGTGAATTTTTGCTTGCGGATGTAAACAACGGTGACGGCAAACCGGCAGCATCCACCGACCTGATGACAGGCCACGTGACAAAATACGGGTACAATAAGGACAACCTGTCCTTTTCACAAGAGTATGACGCCGACGGTAACACGGTCAAAACACAAGCGTATCATTATGACGGGCTTAACCGCCTCACAAGAAAAACGTGCATGTACGACCCGGAAAGCCGCCACAACGTAAGCAGGGTGCTTACCTACCGTGACGCAGACGACACGGCCTATGCAAGCGATGCCATCAAAACGGACGCGTACCTTGTTGACGGGCAGGAAAAAACCCGTACCACGACTTCCTTTGACGCCTTCAACAGGCCGTATTTTAAGCAAACGTATATGGGTCAGGCCGTGTTTAACAAAAACATAACCTACAACAAAACAAGAATAAGCCGTGTTCAGGACACCCGACTTGGCGTAAACCTGGGCAACAACGGGTATTCCTACGACGCCATGGGCAGGATAGTGGCCAATACCTACACGGCAAAGGACGGCAGCAGTAACTACAGGACTTACACCTACGACGAATTTGGTCAGCTTGTACGGGAAAATAACGAAGCACTTGACAAGACCTTTGTTTACGAATATAATAATATTGGCAACGTAACAAAGGTAAAGGAATACGACTTTACCCTGAGCCCAACCCCCACTGGCGTACTAAGGGAAAGGAATTATTCTTACGACAGCGCTTCACCGGATAAGCTTACCGCAGTAAACGGCAACGCCATACAGTACAACAGCCTGGGCTGCCCGGTAAGGTGTGGGGACAAGGTACTCGTATGGGACAAGGGTAGGCTTATGCGCGTTTACGACGACGTGGACACAAGCTTTGGTTATTCTGCCGAGGACGTGCGCTTTACCTACGACGGGCAGGGCAGACGTTTGACAAAAACCTACACCTACGACCCGGGCGAGGGTTATTCCGGTGACTTTTCTATTGGCAGTAACACCGCTTATACTTACGACGGCGATGGCAGGCTTATACGGGAATATACTACCGAGTATTATACCGAAAGTGCTTCCACCACGAGGGAGCTTATCTTCCTCTACGACGAGGGCGGCGTTGTAGGCGTTACCTACAGCTTTAACGGCGCAACGCCCGTTACGTACTATTACCATAAAAATCTGCAGGGCGACGTCATTGCTATCTATGACGAAGGCGGCAATATCAAGGCAGGGTATGCTTACGATGCCTGGGGTAACCACATTGTGACAAACACCAATCTTCCTCAGCTTGCCATGTGCAACCCGTTCAGATACAGGGGATATTACTACGACGTCGAAACCGGCCTTTACTACTGCAATACAAGGTATTACAGCCCCAAGCTTTGTCGTTGGATTTCACCAGATAGCATAGGATATTTAGATCCGAGTTCTATTAATGGCTTGAACCTTTATGCGTACTGTGGAAATGATCCAATCAACAAGTACGATCCTTCAGGCCATTTTGCAATTTGGGCAATTATAGGACTTGTAGGAGCTGCGATACTTTTAGGAGGAGGAGCTCAATTAGCTTCTAATGCACTTGCCGGTGAAACAGGTAGTGATTTATGGCGAGGAGTAGCGGGCGCGGCTCTAGGTTCGGGTGTAAATGCATTAGCATTATGTTTGTCTCCATTTACAGGTGGAGCTTCATTAGCTTTTGCTGCTGGGTTAGGAGCTATAGTTCAAACAGGAGTTGATACACTTGAAACAGTTATTGGAGGCGAAACTGTGAATGGGTGGCAAACAGTTGCTGATCTAGGTATTAATTTTATTACTACATTTGCAGGAAACTGGATAGGTTCAAAATTAATACCTACGAATAGTGGTTGGTTTGAACCCAAAAAATTCTTAAGTGTATTTATGAAATCATATGGACAAAAAATTTTGTTACAAACGGCTATCGGTGCTGGATTATCAGGAATAGTTAATTTTGCAAGAAAATTTGACTGGAGTAGTGTTGATTGGAAGAAGATTGTACCAGTAATACCTGTTCCTATGGTTCCAATTTATCCACATTTTTAGAGGTGAAAAATATGATTGTTAAAGATAAGTTAATAAAAGAATATCCGTTAACTAAAAAAATAGATTTTTCTTTTGAATGCTTTGAAGTTATGAAAAGAAGATATGTTATTTTTTATG
>JAFWAM010000115.1 GCA_017507595.1 Clostridia bacterium | reverse complement strand
TGGGAAATGATAAGGTGGGCTATCGAAAGAGGCTGCAACTTCTATGATTTCAGAGGCGGCTATCCCGACGAGGACAATCCGCCACGGACCCAATACGACGAAAAAAGGATAGTGATTTTGGAATAATTATGAGTGAACGTGTAGATCGGGCAAAGGCCCTGTTTTTGGAAGGTTATAACTGCAGTCAGTCCATCGTTGGCGCCTTTTGTGAGGACGTGGGACTGGTCTTTGAAACCGCAATTAAAATTTCCTCCTCCTTTGGCGGGGGAATGGGTCGGCTGAGGGAGGTCTGCGGTACGGTGACGGGCATTTTTATGCTCATAGGCTTAAAGTACGGCTACACCTCGCCAACGGATATGGCTAAAAAGTCGGCACACTATAAGCTTGTGCAGGACGTGGCCGCCCGCGTCAGGGCAGACTGGGGCACCATCGTTTGTCGTGAGCTTTTACCCGCAGTTGCCGCAAAAGATACTTCATACCACCCCTCCGCCCGGACGGAGGAATATTACAAGGCCCGTCCGTGCCTTAAGATGGTGGCCTACGCAGCTGCCCTTGCCGAAAGCATTTTAAACGGAGATATCGCCCCATAGCGTGGCAAGTGACAACCGAATAATCCTAAACGCCTTTGATTTTGCAAAAAGGATAGAACACCGCGCTTTTGGTGTTTTTTTGCAGTTCAGGGGCTTTTTTGTGAGTTTTAAAAGCAATTTTACCAAAAAACTGCTTATTTTTGTCCTTTTTTGCGGCTGTTTAGCGGCTAAGTGGGGATAATTTATTTTTCAATCTTTATTATAAACAATAAAAAGTGCCGTTTTGTCTATAAAGTCAACCGATTTCCCCAACTAAAGTCGGTGGCATATAATTGACAAAAGGTTGCGCTTTTGGTAGTATTTAATCGGCAATAGAAAGATAAAAGTTTTACTGACAAATTTTTGACCTTATTTTTAACGCAACAGGAGGTAAAAATATGAAAATGACCTTCCGCTGGTATGGCGTAAAGGACATTATACCGCTAAAGTACATTAAGCAGATCCCCAGCATGACGGGTGTCGTTACCGCAGTTTACGACGTGCCCGTAGGCGAGGTATGGCCTGAAGAAAAGATCGCAAACCTCAAAGCCCTTTGCGACAAGGGCGAGCTTGAGATGGAGGTTATCGAATCCGTCCCCGTACACGAGGATATCAAGCTTGGCAGACCCACAAGGGATCATTACATTGAAAATTACAAGCAGACCTTAAGAAATCTTGCAAAATTCGGCGTAAAGGTAGTATGCTACAACTTTATGCCTGTTTTCGACTGGTTAAGGACTGACCTTTATTACAAAAACACGGATGGCTCCACGTCACTTGCGTACAAGCACGAAACCCTTTTAAAGCTTGACAAGCACGACCTGCACCTTCCGGGCTGGGACGAAAGCTACACGTCGGAGGAGCTTAACAGCCTTCTCCGTGAATACGAAAAGATCGATCACGAGCAGCTTTTTCAAAACCTTTGCTACTTCTTAAACGCCATTATGCCCGTCTGTGACGAAACCGGCATCGATATGGGCATTCACCCCGACGATCCACCTTGGGATATGTTTGGGCTTCCCCGTATTATCATTGGCAAAGAGAGCTATAAAAGGCTTGTTGAAGCCGTCCCCAACCCCCACAACGGCTTTACCTTCTGCACGGGCAGCCTTGGGGCAGGCAGATATATGGACCTTCCCGAAATGGCAGAAAAGTTCGCAAAAAGGATATTCTTTGCCCACTTAAGACAGGTTAAGCACACCAGCAAGTACGACTTTATGGAAATCGGCCACCAGACGGGTGAGGGCGACGTAGATATTTATCAGATCGTCAAAAATCTGGTTGAAAACGGCTTTACCGGTTACGTCCGTCCCGACCACGGCAGAAACATCTGGGGCGAGGAAGCAAAGCCCGGCTACGGCCTGTATGACCGCGGTCTTGGCGCTGCCTATCTTTGCGGTCTGTTTGAGGCTATCGAAAAGATGCACAACTCAAAAAACAATCAATAACCGACCTATACGTGGGTTTTTTATAAAAAGCCGTCGCTTATCTTTGTCTGCGCCGTGCTTTTTTAGATAAGAATTAACGGTAATAAATCAAAAAAAGACTAACGAATTTTCGTTAGTCTTTTAATTTTTTACCTATAAGTTTTTTAAAGGCTTTGGTTAAAAGTTTTCATCTTCCTCAATGTTTTTTGAAAGGCTTTTTTGCTCCTCAATAAAGCTTCTTGCACGTTCAGCCTCCTGCTTTTTTGAAGATTGTGTCTTTGTGGACGGCTGATTGACAACGATTTGTGCAAAGGGGATGTTAATGCCGTTCTTGTCAAAAATAAGCTTGATCTCTCTGTTTAAGTCGCGCTTGACCTGGAATATATCATTTTCGTCACACTTTGCTATAAAGAAAAGATTTACGCTTGAGGGGCCAAGCTCCGACACGCCCTTGTAGTAGGGCCCGTCGGTTATGGCGGGGATATTTTTCTTGATGGTTTCAAGATTATCGTTAATGATATTTTCCACACGCTCAAGGCTTTCGCCGTATTCAATGCCCACCGTGCAGGTGGCAACCGAAAGTCTTTGGGTCTGGTTGATGACGCTTGTTATGGCGCTGTTGTTAACGATTTTAATGTTCCCGCCCGCGTCTTCAATTCTCGTTGAGCGTATGCCGACCTCTATTACCGTGCCGCGCCAGCCGTCTATTACGACGATATCGCCAACCTGGTATTCCTGTTCAAATACGATAAAAAGTCCCGCAACGATGTCTGCCACCAGGCTTTGTGCGCCAAGACCTATGACAAGGGTCAAAATACCTGCGCTGGCAAGTAAGGTTTCCGTGTCAACGCCCCATACGCCAAGGATGACGAAGACGGTAACAAGTGCGATGACCCACTTGATAAAGTTGCATAAAAGGGATGCGATGGTTTTGTTTCTGCGGTTTTTGGCAAAAAGCTTTTTAAGCAGCCATTTTAAAATAAGGTTTATGCCAAGGGCGATAAAGATTATCTGGCCCGTCCTGATTACGGCGGGGATCATTTTAAAGGCCGCGTTGATAAAATCGTTTTGGGATATGTCCTTGGAAAATATGGATCCTTCCCCAAAAAGGCTTTGTGAAAACCACTCAACCCCGATGGCGACCGCCACTAAAATAAGGGTTAAAATATTTTTCAAAATAAGCTTCCAGCTGCTTTTTTTATTGTTAAGTTCGTTTAAATTTGTTGTCATACTTCCTCCTGTGTTTTTTGCGATAATCGACCTATTGGCCGACTTTTTATTGTTTTTTTATTGCTTTTTTCGCTTAAAATAAGGGCCTTTAAGG
>JAFWAM010000114.1 GCA_017507595.1 Clostridia bacterium | reverse complement strand
CCTTTCACGGTGTGACCCCGGGTAAGGCAAGGGAAGGAGTTATTTTATCCTGCTGCCCTAAAATAAATACCGTAGCATTATTAAACGGAGGTATCAAAATGGATATTAAAATTGAAAGGGAAAAAGGTTTTACCATTGCCGTTTGGGAAAGGACCTTTAACGCGCAAACTTCCAATAAGAACGTACCTCTTTTTTGGGATGAATATTACGCAAACGGCTTTGATAAGATAGTGCCGCCAATGCTTGGGGTATGTATCGACCCTTGTATCAATGCAGGCGCCAATGAGGATGAGTTTGTTTACGGCATAGGCTCTGTTAAGGAATACTGCACGTCTGTCCCCGCCGGCTTTAAAATATACGAAATCCCCCCAATGCTGTGGGGCAAGTTTTACACCCGCGGCAAAATGCCCGACACCATACAAAAGCTTTGGTGTGAGGTTGCCGCCTGGGTTGAAGACAGCAAGTATAAGATAATCCCGGGCTTTGATTTTGAGTGTTATACCGAAGGCGATACCCAAAGCGAAAATTACGAAAGCGGCATTTGGGTCGCCCTTGAGGAAAAATAACAAAATCCACTTAAATTTCATAAAAACCCGTCTATAGGTCGGTTAACGCCACTATTTAGACAAAAAAACGACAAAACAAGGGCTTTTTGGCTTGGCCAAAAGGCCCGTTTTTTTTATTCCAAAAGCTAAAGTGCAAAAATAAATGGCCTCACTATGCGTGTTATCCTTAGCGGAGAACACGCGGGTGAATTGCAATCTTGCGGTTGCATGAATTGAAAGCTGTGCTTTCGTAAATTGCCTTCGGCATGAATTGTGCCTTACGGCACATTGGTTGCAATTCAATTCATGGAGCGAAGCGAGAAATCATGGCGGAGCCAATTCATGATGCGTAGGCATCAATTCATTCGTAAAAACGAACAGAGCAAGAATAGAAGGAGGTTTATCCTTTTACTTTTGCTCTGTTCTGCTTGTAATAAGGGTTTTGGCTTAGCACATTTGCATTTGCCCGGGCAGGTGCGATCCTCGCACTTAGTAGAGCTTTCAAATTCTCCGCTAAAAGTGACGCCTTTATGGCTCAAGTTTTTTCTTATGGCGGTTATATCTTTGATTTTTCAATCCGATTGTGATATATTAAAGGTGCAATCTTTTTTTGTGAGGTGTAAAATGAAAAAAACGTTACTCTTGTTTATCCTTGCATTTGTGCTGGCTTTTTGCGCGGCATGCACACCCATAAGCGACGCGCCACAGGGTGGGGCTTCCGACGGTGGCACAAGTGAGTCCCCAAGTGACTCCTTACCGACAGACCCAAACCCGGGCGAAGGCATTGGCGACGGCTATGACGTCATCACGGTCGCAAGGGCCTTGGAGCTTTGCGGCGAGGAAGGCAACGTCACCGAGGAAAGGTATTATCTTCTTGTTACCGTTGATTCCGTTCTTAATCCCCAATACGGCGAAATGAACGTCAGCGACGAAACGGGCACAATTTACGTTTACGGCGCTTACAGTCACGACGGGGCCTTAAGGTATTCGGAAATGGACGAAAAGCCTTATAAGGGCGACACGGTTTTACTTTACTGTATCTTACAAAACCACAACGGCACCAAGGAAGTCAAAAACGCTTACATCATTGACTTTGAGCCTGCCGTTTTCGAGGACGACGGGACTTACACCAAAATGACCGTTAAGGAGGCCCGCAACGCCGAGGTTGGCGAAAAGGTTGAGGTTTCCGGCGTGGTTGCGGCAATAAGCTATGCATTTGGCCACAAGCCTAACGGCGTTTACCTTGTTGACAGCACGTCTTCAATTTACGTTTACGGCGCAGACGTTGCCGGCAGGGTAGAGGTTGGCAACACCGTAACGGTGGCCGCCACCAAGGCTTACTGGATATTGGAGGATGAAAAGACCAACGCGGCATTACACGGATACAAGGGCTGCAATCAGCTTGAAAACCCCACCTTGGTCGAAAACGATCAAAAGGTAAGCGACTTCCCCGCCCAATGGGTTAGCGAAACGACCCTTAAGGAGCTTCTTGAAACCCCTGTAAGCCAAGACGTTACTACCTTAATATATAAGGTCAATGCTCTCGTTAAAAAGGTTGAGGGCACGGGCTTTACAAACTACTACTTCTTTGACATTGACGGCGAAACGGGCGCGTACACCTACACCCAGTGCAGCGGCAGCGACTTTGCTTGGGTAGATCAGTTTGACGGCAAGATCTGCACGGTTTACCTTTGCGCAATGAACGCAAAAAGCAGTGCGACCGCTTGCAGCTTCAGGCTTTTCCCCGTAAAGATCATTGACGAAAATTACACCTTCAACACGGACGATGCGGGCGAATACGCAGTTAAGTACCACGCCCTTGACAGCTTCCAGGCCGTGTATAACGCAAACCCACAGACAGTTCTTCCTACGGCGGTATCGTCAGAGCTTTTAGGCTTTGAAGGCGCAACACTTTCCTATAAGTCGGACAACGAAAAGGTAGCTTACTTTGAAATGACCGACGGCGGCGCCGTCTTCAACCTTGGCGAGTACGGCACGGCAAAGATCACCGTAACGGGATCTTACGGCGGCAAATCTTACAGCGAAACCCTGGAGGTAACCTACGAGGCCGCTTCATCTTACGATTACATCACCGTGGCAGAGGCAATAAAGGTTGCCCCCAACACCGACGACAGTCAGGTTACCGTAAAGGGTATCGTTGGACCGTCAGTCGTAAATAGAAACGGCTTCTACCTCTTTGGTGAGGACGGCAGCGTAATCACCGTTCTGGTTGCAAGCACCGATTATTTTGCAGATCTTAACATAGGCAACATGGTCATCCTGCGCGGCGAATGAGAGCGTTTCGTCAAGGACGACGCGTCAGCATTTACCGGCCAGTCTTGTATCGTCAATGGTGAAATTTTAGTTAACTATTACGGCAATCATCAGTATTCGACTGCAAAGTTTGTTGAGGCAACGGGTGCAGAGTTTTCCGCTTTAGACGACGAAGTGGATTATTCAACCACCGTTTTCGTCATCAGGGCTAAGGTTGAATACATTACCACCCCATACTATACCTCTATGAAGCTTATCGCCGAGGACGGCACGGAAATCGGCCTTTATATGTCCGGCGCGGGGCAGTATTCTTTCCTTGATCAGTTCAAGGGACAGACCTTGGAGATGGAGATCGCCGCCTGCAACTGGAACGACAAGACTTACTGGCGCGGATGCGTTTTGGCCGTAAGAAACAGTGACGGCACAAAAACCTACAACACCTTAAACTTTGACAGCTATTGATAAAAAAGTAGGGCTATAAGCCCGTTATTGACAAAAAACGCAAGCATCAGCTTGACTTGAAAGCAAAAAAGCAGGGGATATCCCTGCTTTTTTTGGTGGAAGGTTGACGGCGAGTAGAGAAAGGCAAAAAATAAATAAAAGCGGGGGCAAGGGGGCCTCCGCTTTTTTGGGTAAAAATTATGCGTCTTTAGGTGCAACAGGGTCTTGTGTGGCGGCGGCTTTTTTTCTTCTTGCTTCGCCAATGATCTGGGGGAGGGAAACAAGGGTAAATAAAACGGCCAAAATACCTATGTATAAAACAAGTCTTATCCCGATATTTTCGGGCAGGATATTTGCAAGGGATCCGCCCGTCGTGCCGGAGGCAAGGTACAAAAAGTTTGCACCGGGGATGTTAAGGTTTGCAATGACCGCAAGTATGGCCATGCACCCAAGTAGGGCCAGCGGCTTGTAAATTTTGCGCCAGTTGGGTCTGAAACCGTGAACAAACGTAACGTACAGCACGCCGTAAATGGGCATTAAATGCTCGATCCAGAACTGATAATACCGCCAGTATCTTGGGCCCGTGCTGGCTATTACCGCCGGGGTGAACAGGGGGATTAGACCCAAGGTCAAGCAAATGTAAAAGGTTATGTCGTAAAGGTGCTTGCTCTTTTTCATCATCATAAAAGACACTAAAAAGGCCGACCATTGGCACACCTCAAGGGGAAGCTTTGTCAAAAGCTGCTTACCGTTGTTGCCGTTGCCAACGTACAGTAAGCGCCACCAATAAGCGCATTCGTTAATAATAATCACAGCGGCGATAATAAAGCGCAAGGTTTCTTCACCCTTCCAGCCGGCAATTTTCTTGCGGTAGCGGTAGGTAAGGTAAATGGCCACGCACAATAGGATAATGGGCGCAAAGTGGGCGAAGGAAAATTCGCTGAAATCTTTTGTTAAAGAAAACCCGAAAAAGCCTTCGTTACTGAATTGGTAAACAAATTCGGTCATAAAAGTAAGCCCCTTGTTGGTTTTTTTTGATGTTTTTATTATATATTGCTAAAAAAATTAAGTCAATAAATAATCTGAACGCTCAAAAAATTAAGTGTAATTTTTTGACGGTAGACGCAGGCTTTTGATTTGGCCTTTGTCCGTAAGCGGCTTTGGTAGTGGGGCTGAAAATATCTTGCGGGCTTGTATTTTTGCAAAGCAACAAAAAAGTGGTTGCTTTTTGTATGCACGGCTTTTAAACGGGCGCGGATAACCATCAAAACTGCCGTTAACCGACCTATAGGCGGACTTTTTGTTGGGTTTTTAGAAAAAATCCGATTTAAAAACAGTTGCTAGCTGTTTTTGCTTCATTTATGCGCAATTTTATTTTCTTGGTAAAATTTTTAATAATTCTTGAATTATTAAAAGATTTATGGTATACT
>JAFWAM010000113.1 GCA_017507595.1 Clostridia bacterium | reverse complement strand
TGGTGTTTTTGCCATCTATAAGGCAAAGGTTGTAAACCGACTGATAAAACTCGTCGGCCTCGCCGTTTTTATAAGCTTCAAGACCCTTGTCGTACTCGCTGTAGTGGCGGATGATGGTATCGTCAAAGTTAAAGGTGAAGGCGGCTTTAGGCTCGTACTTAGCGAAGAGCCACCTGATCATATCCGGCTCGTAAACCTTTAAAACGGTTGCGGGGGTAATGTTGTTACCCGTTGAAGAGTGCATGTCGCCAAGACCTGCAATTGAAAGCCAGCCGTAGCCTTGGAAAAGCGGGGGCTTTACGCCAAGGACGTTTTCGGCAACGTCACAGGCAACCACGTATGATCCGCTTGCGGCGGCGTGGTCGATCCCACCGGGCTCAAAGTCAACGCCTTCAACGCCCCAACGCATGGGCCAGTCTACCTTCCAGACAAGCTTGATAAGGTTGTAATCCCTTACCTTAACTGTCTTTTCCTGTCCGCACTTTTTGCAGCGGAAGGTTAAATATTCACAGTCGTCGGAAACTGATAAAACCTGAGTAAAGTCAGTTTTGCAGCAATCGCAATAAACGTTTAAGGGATAATAATTTTCCCTTTCACCATCGTCGGCTTCCTGGGTCTTATACTTCATTAAGACGTCGTAAATTTCCAGACGCTTTTTAAGGGCAAGAATGATGCCGTCAACGTATCTGCCGGAGGTGTATTCCTTTGCCTGATAGCGATAGTCAACGTCAATACCAAGCTCCACTAAAGACTCCTCAAACTGCTTTTCGTTATATTCCGCATAAGAAGCCCTCTCGCCGTGGGGATCGGGTATGAAAGCATACGGCATGCCGATATACTGATCGAAGTTATCGCAAATTGCGGCGATGTTTGAGGGAACCTTGCGGAGCCTGTCAAACTCGTCCCAGGAAAAAAGCAGGCGTGCCTTTTTGCCCATTTTACGAAGGGCCTGCACAACGTAGTAGCTTGTTGCAACGTCCCTGAAGTTGCCAATATGAACGGAACCCGACGGGCTGATGCCGGCGGCGCAAACGTATTCTTCTTTGTTAGGATTTCTCTGGATTAACTCCTCAGCGAGCTTTTCTGCCCAATGCATAGTACACCTCTTAATAAAAATCTAATGTTAAAATCTATTGATAATCGACTTATTGGCCGATTTTTTGCATATAAAACGCGATGATGCGCTCTGCCACGTCCTCGGGACAAAGATTTGTCGTGTCGATGACGCAGTCATAATTTGCCATGTCCATTATGTCGACCTTGTAATAGTCGTAATAACGGCGGCGTTCGCTTGCGCGCCTTGACGTAAGACTTGCAAGGGTTTCCTCAAAGGAAGCAAAATGCTCGTCAACGCGCATCGCGTCAAAGACGCGCTTGGCGGCAACCTCCTTATCGGCGGAAAGATAAAAGCTTACCGCAGAAGGAACGAAGTGCCACGCAAGTCTTGAGTCGAAAATATAATCGCCACACTTTTCGTCGTAGCTTTTAAGCATATCGTCAACCAAGGTGTCGTACTGTTTGTCGGACTCGTTGTTAATGTTGAATTCTTCTACGGTCATATTAAGCTTTGCCGCAATTTCACGGTAAATGTGACCGGCAGACACTATCTGGGCGTTAAATCTTTCCTTTAAGATTTTTGCAACCGTGCTTTTGCCGCTGCCCAAATCGCCTGCAAGTGAAATTTTAAATTGCATAATTCTCACCGCTTAATTAAATTATTTATTTTATTATATATTTTTTATTATCTATCGTCAAGGTAAATTAGGTTGAATTTAAAAAGTAATGGAAAAATTGCCTTTTTGCCTAAGACAAAATAAAGCGACAAGGTGGCTTTTTTTATCGATTTATTGGCGTTATCAGATATTTTTTTGATCAAATAAC
>JAFWAM010000112.1 GCA_017507595.1 Clostridia bacterium | reverse complement strand
CGCGACGGTCAAAGCCTCAGTAAGGAAGAGATCGGTTGGTTTATCGATAACTACACCAAGGGCAACATCCCCGACTATCAGGTGTCAGCCCTTCTTATGGCCATATACTTTCAGGGTATGGACGTTGAAGAAACCTCAGCCCTTACCTTTGCCGTAAGGGACTCGGGAGAGACCTTAAATTTTTCCCAGGTCAACGGCGTCAGGGTGGATAAGCACTCCACCGGCGGCGTAGGTGACAAAACAAGCCTTATCGTTGCCCCCATCGTTGCAACCTTGGGCGTCAAGGTCGCCAAAATGAGCGGTCGCGGCCTCGGTCACACAGGGGGTACCATTGACAAGCTGGAATCCATCCCCGGTTTCAGGACCGACCTTGGCGTTAAGGACTTTTTAGACATCGTCAACAAAATCGGCATTGCCATCGTCGGGCAGAGTGCAGAGCTCGCCCCCGCAGACAAGCTTTTATACGCCCTTCGTGACGTAACCGCCACCGTTGAAAGCATGCCCCTTATCGTTTCAAGTATTATGGGCAAAAAGCTTGCCGCTGACGACGACTGCATCGTCCTTGACGTAAAGACGGGCAGTGGCTCCTTTATGAAGACGGTTGAGGACAGCACTAAGCTGGCAAGCCTGATGGTTGAGATCGGTAAAAAGGCAGGCAAAAAGATGCTTGCCATGATCACCGATATGGACAGGCCCTTGGGGTATAATATCGGCAACACCCTTGAGGTGCAGGAGGCCATCGCCACTCTAAACGGCAACGGCCCTGAAGACCTTACCGAGATCTGCGTTGCCCTTGCCGCAAATATGCTTTACCTTGCCGAAAAGGGCACCTATGAGGAGTGTGAAAATTCCGTCCGCCGCGTAATCAAGGACAAATCAGCCCTCAAGACCCTTGCTGACATGGTGGAGGCCCAGGGGGGCGATAAAAATCTTATTTACAACCCACAGCTTTTCAAAAAGGCAAAATACTCCAAGGCAGTTCTTGCCCCCAAGGACGGATATATCTATTCCGTCGATACCGAAGGCTACGGCGTGTCAGCCCTCCTTCTCGGCGCAGGCAGAAACACCAAAGAGGACAAGATCGACTTTTCCGCAGGCATTATTTTAAACAAGAAGACAGGCGACACAGTTAAGGCAGGGGATATACTTGCAACCCTTTACACGGAGGATGAATCCAAATTTGATTCCGCCGAAAAAAGGTTTTTATCTTCAACGGTTATTTCCGACCAAAAACCCGCCTATAGGCCGATTATCTTGGGAAAAGTCCAATAAAACAAAGTTAACAAAAGGTGAAAAATGGCAAAATTATACTTTAAATACGGCGCCATGGGTTGCTCAAAAACAGCCCAGGCCCTTATCACAAAATTCAACTATGAAGAGCGCAATATGAAGGTTTTACTTTTAAAGCCCGCCATTGATACCCGTGACGGGGCGGCGGTCGTGCGCTCAAGGATCGGGCTGGAGGCCCCTTGCATCCCCGTTGCAAAGGATTGCGATATTTTCAAGCTTTACAAGGAAGAATACTCCGACTGTCAGGTCGTTATCGTTGACGAATGTCAGTTTTTAGAGCCTGAGCAGGTCGATCAGCTTGGGGATATCGTTATGGAGTTCAACCGTCCCGTTCTCTGCTTCGGTCTTGCAACAGACTTTACCACCCACCTTTTTGCCGGCAGTAAGCGCCTTTTCGAGATCGCCCAATCGGTTTCCGAAATCAAATCTGTCTGCAAGTGCGGCTCAAAGGCAACGGTCAACGCCCGTCTTGACGACAACGGCAACGTGGTCTTTAAAGGCGACCAGGTGGTTTTGGGCGGCAACGACAGGTACGTTGCCATGTGCAGAAAGTGCTGGCTCAAAAAGCAGCGTGAGCAGCAGTCATAAAGCTGATCGTAATTAAAGAAAATAATAAAAACCCGTCTATAGGTCGGTTATCGGCCAAAAAGACGGGTTTTTTGTTGTTTTTGTATCAGATATTGCTATCTTTATGATCGGTTTTTAAAAAGTGGATGGCAAAGGGTATGCTTATCAGCCCCGACAAAACGTCAGCGATGCCCTGGGCTGCCTGTATGCCCAAAAGGGCAAAAAAGTGGTGTCCCAAAATAAGCACGGGTATAAAGATAAGCCCCGATCTGAGCATTGCAAGAAGGGACGCAACCCCCGCCCTTCGTATGCTTTGGAAAAGCATATTGGCGCAGGTCGACGAGGATAAAAACATCAGCCCAACGGATGCAAACCTCAACGCCGTCGCCCCAATGTCTATTACCGACTGGTTTTTCTGGAAGACCCATATTATCTGCGGCGCAAAAATAATGCCAAACACGGATATGACCGACACAAGCACCGTTGAAAATCCCCAGGTAAAAAGCAAACCCTTTTTGACCCTTTTATACATGCCTGCGCTGTAGTTAAAGGCCGCCACGGGCTGAAAGCCCTGACCGATGCCAATGCCTATTGCAAGGACCAGTGAGGAAAACCTGTTGACCACGGATATCGCCGCAATGGCCGCATCCCCAAAGGGCTTTGCAAGGTTGTTGAGTATGCCGTTAGAAAGTGAAGCAAGTCCTTGCCTTATAAGTGAGGGGAGGCCGCCCTTTACTATATTAAGGTGAACGGCAAAATCAAAGGTAAACGCCTTTGGTGTGATTTTTGCCGAGGATTTTTTGACGTAAAGTATCAAAAGGATCAAAAAGCTTACCACCTGTGACGTGGCCGTGGCAAGTCCTGCCCCAAACACGCCCATTTTTAATATACGTATAAGCAAAAAGTCCCCGAAGATATTAAGGACGCCGCCTATTGTCAGCCCCACCATGGAGTATATCGCCATGCCCTCGTACCTTAAATTGTTGTTAAGTATAAGCGAGCATATCATAAAGGGGCAGGCGACAAGCACCCACAAACAGTAATCCCTTGCGTGGGGCAGTATGGTCTCGCTGGAGCCCAAAAGCCTCAAAAAGGGATTCATAAAGATCATGCCAAGGGTAAGTATCAATATACCTATTGTCCCGCCCGTGAAAAATGCCGTTGAAGAATACCTTGAGGCCTCTTTCCCGTTTTTTTCGGCAAGGGCCTTGGATACGTACGTTCCCGACCCGTGCCCAAGCATAAAGGCAAAGGCCTGTATTATTGCCTGCAGGGTAAACAGTACCCCCGTGGCCCCCTGTGCGCTTTCCCCAAGGGTGCCTACAAAGTAGGTATCCGTCAGGTTATAAACGTTGGTTATCAGCATGGAAACGGTTGTCGGCAGTCCCAGCCTTAAGATAAGCTTATGGACGGGCGTCTCCGTCATTTTTTTGTAATGTTTCTCAACTGCGTTCATTTCGTTTCCTTCAAAAGTGTGGCTATAAGCCGATTATCGGCCATTTTTGCCCCGTGTTTTCTTATTTTTTAACCTTTGAGATAAAATTCAAGGGTTTTCAAGGTGTTCAAAACACCGTCAAGATGGCTTCTTTCATAGCCGTGACTTGCAAATACGCCCGGCCCCAAAAGTCCGTGCTTTACGTCGTTGCCCGCCCTTAAGGTCGCCTCAACGTCCGATCCGTAATGGGGATAAACGTCCACTGCGTAATCAGCCCCACTTTTTTTGGCGGCATCAATAAGCTTTCCTACCACGTCGTAGGAATAGGGCCCGCCGGAGTCCTTTGCACAGATAGAAACCTTTCTCTCCGTGCAGGAAAGTCCTTCCCCAACACAGCCCATGTCAACGCTTACCACCTCCGTGACCCCTTGTGGGACGGAAGCAGACCCGCCGTGCCCGACCTCCTCGTAAACCGTCACGTGGATATAAACGTGGCGTGACAGATTGACCGATTGGTCCTTTAAGTATTTTGCCAGGGCGTAAAGTATCCCCACAGAAAGCTTATCGTCAAGGAAGCGGCTTTTTATATATCCGGACGCGGTTATCCGTGTCCTCGGGTCAAAGCACACCATATCGCCCACCTCAATGCCAAGGGCTGAGGCGTCCTTTTTGCACTCCACCTTTTCGTCGATGACTACCTCTGTGGTATCAAAGGATCTTTTCACGTCGCCGTACTGGCCGTTGACGTGGATGGACGGGTTGACCAGCTGCAGCGTACCCTCGTAAATTTTCCCGTCGCGTGTGTAAATTTTCACGTTTTCCGTTTCGCCGTTATTGGCGTTCATGCCTCCAAGGGCAGTTACCTTCAGCCTTCCGCTTGCCTTTATTTCGGCAACCATAGCCCCAAGGGTATCGGTATGGGCCTCCAAAAGGACCCCTTGGCCCTCGCCGCCAAGATCGACAAGCACGCCGCCCTTCACGGTTTTTTCCGTCCTGTATCCCAACTTAGCAAACTCCCTTTCAACCCACTCTGCCGCCCTGTCGGTAAACCCCGTGGGGGAGTCAATTTCCAAAAGTCGGCAGCATTTTTCCGCAGCAAGGCGCGCGTAATCAAAATTTATCATAAAAAAACCTCAATTTTTATATATTAAGATAATTATATTCCTTTTTACTTATTAAATCAAGTCAAAAAGCCTTTTCTTGCCCCTAAACTGTTGATTTCCCGACAAAATCTTGTTAAAATAAGTTATAAAATATTTTATGCTTACAGCATTTTTCAGAGGTATCTTATGAAGAAAAAAGAATTAGACGCATTAAAAAAGGATCTTACCTTTAAAAAGGAAAGCTTGAGCGCAGTAAGCGGCGGCAAGGCCGTCACCGATTATTGCGAGGGCTACAAAAAGTTTATTGATAACTCCAAGACCGAGCGTGAAGCTGTAAAATACACGGTCGCCATTTTAGAAAAGGCCGGCTACACCCCCTTCAGCTTTGGGGATACCCTTACCGTCGGCGGTAAATATTACTTTAACAACCGTGACAAATCCCTTTGCGCATTCCGCATCGGCACCCGCCCCCTCGAGGACGGCGTAAAGATCGTCGGCGCCCACATTGACTCACCCCGCCTTGACCTTAAGCAAAACCCCCTTTACGAGCAGGACAGCATGGCCTTTTTAAAGACCCACTATTACGGCGGCATAAGAAAATACCAGTGGACCACCGTACCCCTTGCCCTTCACGGCGTTATGATAAAGGCTGACGGACAGACGGTTGACGTCAATATTGGCTCCGACCTAAGGGATCCCATCTTCTGTATAACAGACCTTTTACCCCACCTTGCGGCAGAGCAGTCCCAAAAGCCCCTTGCCACAGCCTTTAAGGGAGAGGGCTTAAACATCCTTATCGGCACAGACTCCATTTCCGAGGACGCCGACAAGGGTGTAAAGCTTAATATCTTAAAGCTTTTAAACGACAAATACGGCGTTACCGAAAAGGATTTTGTTTCGGCAGAGCTTTGTGCCGTTCCCGCCCAAAACGCCCGTGACCTTGGTCTTGACAGATCTCTTATTGCAGCCTACGGCCACGACGACAGGGTATGCGCGTATCCAACCGTCACCGCCTTTTTGGAAAGCGAAAGCTCCCCATACACCTGCTTTGCTCTACTTTCCGATAAGGAGGAGGTCGGCTCCGACGGTGTAACGGGCTCTCAATGCTCGGTTATGTACGATCTTCTTGACGAGGTCTGCGACTTTTTCAAGGCCAACCGCAACAGGGTAAAGATGAACTCAACCTGTCTTTCCGCTGACGTTACCGCAGCCTTTGACCCACTTTATCCCGACGTTTACGAAAAGAACAACTCCACCTACCTCAACGGCGGCGTTGCCATCTGCAAGTACACGGGCTCCAGGGGTAAGGGCGGCACCAGCGACGCCAGTGCAGAGCTCGTTGCCAAAATCCGTCGGATCATGGACAAAAACGGCATCGTCTGGCAGACCGGCGAGCTTGGCAGGGTAGACGCAGGCGGCGGCGGAACCATCGCCAAATACGTCGCAAACCACAACATCGACACCATCGACGTCGGCGTACCCGTTTTGTCAATGCACTCTCCTATGGAGGTAATCTCCAAAAAGGACATTTACGAAACCCACAAAGCCTTCAAGTGCTTCTATCTTGACTAAAAACAAAAGGCCTATATGTCCAATAACGGGCATATAGGCCTACTTTTTTATATTTTTTGCGAAATTATTTCCGCCTATTGACACGCTTTTTTTGTTGTGATATAATTTAATTTGCCAAGGCTTTTGATCGCATTATTAACTTAAAAGCTAATGAATATAATAAAATATTGAGTATTAGCGAAAAAAACAAGTATTATATAGAAGCCATGAGATGGGCAAACAAGAATATATGGAGGTATATATTATGAAAGTTTTACGTAATTTAATGGCCGAAAAATTTGATAAATTTTATTCGAAATTCACGCAAGAACAATTAGAGCTGGCTCAAAAAATGCCTTATTCGATGATAAAAAAGCTAAAAAGGTCAAAAGAGCCCGTCCGTACCGGCGACGTTTTTGTTTGTTCGTTAAACGGTAAGGTGTATTATTATGGCAAGGTCTTGGCCGCAGACGTAGAAACCAGGGATTATACCAACCAAGGGAGCAAAGAGGGCTTCAACGTTGTCTTTATATTCAAGAATAAGACCGATAAAAAAACTTTAGACGATTTCAATCCGGATTATGACAATCTTATGTTTGATTGTGGACCGTGCCTTGTTCATTCAGAGCATTGGTCACGGGGCATTTTTGAAAACGTCGGGAACGTCCCTTTGACTCGTTTTGAAAAAAAGCTTGATTACGGTTTTTTCAGCCCTGATGACTACGCCACAAGGCCGCCTTACAAAGGGGCTATAATGAACCTTGATAGGTCGTCAATTGATCACATACCAAAGTTTTTGGGTGATTATGCATACATGAGTGATTGGGGACTGCACAAGAATATTTATATGGAAACCATTCTTGATCCCAGTCTGTTGGAAATTTAACCGCTGATCATCAGTCTTAAAGCTTTTCAAAAAAACAAAAGGCCTATATGTCCGATAACGGGCGTATAGGTCTACTTTTTTATATTTTTTTGCGAAATTATTTCCGCCTATTGACACGCTTTCTTTGTTGTGATATAATTTAATTACCCAAGGCTTTTGGTGCAATCGGTAAGTATTGAAAACCTTTCAATCCCGGAAGCCACCTACAATCTTGAAGTTTCAGACT
>JAFWAM010000111.1 GCA_017507595.1 Clostridia bacterium | reverse complement strand
CGTTACGTTCTCAAAAAAAGTGACCTTGGCTTAAAAAAATAAGCCTTAGGAGATTTGGGCCCAAACAAAGTCAAGGGTGGCGGTAAAAATCGCCCTATAGGCCGATTTTTGCCCCAAAAGCCCTTATAAAGCAGAATTCATCAAGCAGTGGGTCGCATGAATAATTTTCATAAAAGTAATAATATTTTACTATTATTGCACGCAATTGTCAACGTTTTTTCTTAAAAATTTTACTTTTTATTGCCAATAGGTGGTAAAGGTCGCCGGTGACACAAAATATTGTGTACGGTGGCGCTTTTTTGTTTTTTTGGCCACTTATCAGGCTTTAAGCTTTTTAAGAAAGGAAAACGCCGCCCGCAAAAGCGGACGGCGCCGACAACGTCAGATATGAATTTTTGATTTACAAAAGAGAAAGAAAATCGTTTCGAAAATTATACTATTGGACGTTGTCAAAAATGTTGTATTGCTGGTTGTAGGTAAAGCTGCCGTTGTACCACTGGCTGTAGAAGCGGTTTGCAGGCATGGTGTTGTAGCCGTCCTGATAGTGATCCCAGCTGTCGCCGGAGTCAGCCAAAACGATTACGTCGTCGTAGATAAAGTCAGTACCCATATTGTCGTAGCCGATGATAACCTCCCAGTGGCCGCTGTGGGGTCTTAAGGAAACGGGCATTGGCGTACCCTTTGCAAGGTTTGTCTGTACCCAATCCGTAAAGCCTTCGTAGGTGGGGAACATCATTGACTGCTCGGGGGTCTTGAAGTTTGCCTTGGAGTAGGAGCCTTTAATCGGGCTAAAGCCTAAGTTCTTGGTCAATACGTTAAGGCCGTTGGAGCCAACACCGCTGTTGAAGATAACGGCGTTATTTAAAGCCTCATAGCGTTTTACAAGCCATTCCTCAAAGTCAAGGACGGTTTCTGCGCCTTGTGCCTTGTAGTCGTAGCCGTAGTATAAAAGAACTGACATTGTGGAGCAGATGCCGCATGATGACGCCATTGTCTGCTGGAACGCCCTGTAGTTGGGGAGGATCTTACGGGTTGCGCTGCTCGTCATGTTGTAGTAGTCGGGCATTGCGTAGTAGATGGAGTCAAGGTGGTTGTTTGCGCCGTTAAAGGTTGCGCCCGTGCCGTAAACGTTTTCCATACCCTCTCTGCCGCCGCCGTATGTTCCGTCGGGATTAAGGTAAAGGTGAAGCTCGGGTACGGCCCTTGTTCTTACGATATTGCTTTCGCCGCGCTGGTGGTCAATTAAGACCTTGGGTGCAACGATAAGATAGTCACAGCGGTCTGTGTACTCGCCGGAGGGCATCATCTGCTGCCACCAACGGTAGAACCTGCCAACGCCTTCAATGGTGTAGCCGTCCTGGCAATGGTCTTGAACGTCGTATGGGTCAGCAAAGACGATTACGTTGTCACGGTTGATCTCCGTGCCCATATCGTCAATACCGATGATGATCTTCCAATCGGATTTTGCGCCGTCCTCATAGCGGACCATAATAAGTCTGCCTGCGTCAAGGTGGGCCTTTGCCCATACGGTGAAGTTATGGAAGTTTTCTTCCTGGACGGAAGACGTTTCGTTGTATTCGCCCGTTCTTGCGGCATAGCCGTATTGGGTGAAAAGCTCAACAAGGCCTTCTGCCGTGGTGCCGTTGCCGTAAACAGTGGTCTGGTTTAAAGCCTCGTATGCGTCTAAAAGGACGCGCTCGTTGTATCTCGTTACGTCTTCGCCGCTGTAAGCCATTACCATAAGGGCACAGGCGATACCGCCGGAGTTTGCCATGGTCTGCTGATAGGTGGCAAAGTTGGGGGTCATGGTACGGGTCTGGGTGGAGTTAAGGTTGTAATAATCAGGACGCATATAGTAGGTGTCGTCGCTGTCATACATGCCGTTTAAGGGTGCGCCCTCGCCGTAAAGCTCCGCATTAAGGGTGCCGCCAAAGGACCCGTCGGCGTTCAGGATCATTTTCTGCCCCTCGGGGACCTCAGGCGAGGGGGTGTCGGGTCCGCTTACGGGCGGAAGATTCATCTGGGGCAGGTTGCAGCCCGCTAAGACCGCACACGCCAATATCATACATAAAAACGTAATAAATTTCTTCATAATTCCCTCCTTATTATGCTTGCTGAGCTACTATCCAGTCTTCCTGTAAGGGTGCAAATACGTGGTAGTAGGAGTTGCCGCCTACAAAGATCATATAGAAGGTATAGTCTGATCTTGCGGGGTCGGAGTATTTTGTTGCCGTTGAATTTGTAAAGTAGTTGGAGAAGTCCTTTGCCCTGTAGGTAAAGCCGTTGTTGTTAAATACGGGGCTTGGGCCGTTTACCTTCTGTGCGGAAAGGCTTGAAATAGAGTCGTCAAAGTAGATCCTTAAGAAAACGTTGTAGGCAACTGCCTTGATGTCGCCGCTGATCTTTACGACCTTATAGAACCTGTTTGCGTCGCTTAAGAAGGCAACAAGGTCTTCCTGACTGTCGATGTCTGCGTAAACGTCAATATCGCTTGGGGAGATCTTCAAGGTGTTGCCGGTGGACTCTACCGTCATGTCGGTGGTGAAGGTTGTGGCGGTTGCGTCGCCGTACTTCTTGCCTTCGTTACCGGCTGAGGTAAGGGATTTTACTGTGAGAGGAGCAATTACGATATCGCCCTTGTTTACAACGGAGGTATCAAGCTGGATTTCCTTGGTGCTGCCTGCAATTCCGCTGTTGTAAATACCCAAAAATACGTTCTTTTCAACGTCTTTTACGATAAGCTCGATTGCGCCCTGTGAGGAAACCGCGTCAACGATCTGCATTCTTACCATATGGGTTTCGCCGGTGGCTTTTTGTAAGAATTCACTTACGGAAATACCTGCGGTTTTAACCTTTACTTCGTAGGTTGCGATAGTTTCCTTGTAGCTTATTACCACGCTGCCCTGGGTGGAGGTCCAGCTTTCAAAGGTGATCATTTCTTCGGTGATGGCAACAGTTTCAGGTGCGCCTACGTTGTAATTTACCACAAGGTTTTTGCCGATAAGCTCCTCAAGGATGGCGGCCTTGCCGTCGGTATAGCCGTATTCTTCCTTTGCAAGGGGGGCTTCAAGGGCGATAGAGGTTACCGCCTTGTTGACGACGGATACGGTGAAGGTAAATTGCTTTTCAAAGCAGTTTACGCTTACGGTATACTCGCCT
>JAFWAM010000110.1 GCA_017507595.1 Clostridia bacterium | reverse complement strand
TCATCTTAACGGTGGCCACACTTTTTTTAAAAGTGCGCGTATAAGCCGTTTAACAGCGGTTTTTTTCGGATAAACGTAATAAAAAGCGGCCTTTTTTATGGGGGTGTTTTGCGGGCGGCGGCTTTTTTAAGCCCAAAGGCAAAACGGTTGACCTTTTTATCAAAATATATTACAATATATAACGAAGCGTAAAAAAACACACGAAGGAAGAAAATCATGAAGGAAAAGCTCCCCATATCAAAAAAGCTTGCCAAAAGAAAGTATCGCCCTGCGCCAAGATTTATTGCGGCGCTGTATAAATTTCTTATGGTGGACGTTATCGGCCGCAAATACAAGGCAAAATTTCACATTATTGACAGCGTAAAAGACTGTGACGGGCCCTGCTTCGTAATTTTCAACCACCTGTCAAGAATAGACCATATGTACGTTTGCGGCGCCACCTATCCGAGGGTAACCAATATGATAGCGGGCTATAACGAGTTTTACCGCACTAAATTTTCCTTTATCTTCGGGCTTAACAAGGTTATCCCCAAGAAGAACTACACCCCCGATATGGGTACCATAAAGGGCGTCAGCTCCGTTATCAAAAAGGGCGGATGCGTCACGTTGGCGCCGGAGGGGCTTGCCAGCGACTACGGCGGGAATAAGCCCATCGTGCCGGGGACGAGCAAGATATTCAAACACTTTAAGGTGCCCGTGTACTTATGCTATCTTGAGGGGCAGTATCTGCAAAACACCAAGGTCTGCCTTGACGAGCGTTTCGGCGAGACCCACGCGACCCTTTCCCTTTTATTCTCAAAGGAGGACGTAAAAAATCTTTCCGTTGAGGAAATGGACGACATCATCAACGAAAAATTCAGGCGCAACGAGTACGCCTGGAACGCCGAAAAAAAGATAAAATGGAAAACGGGCGGGCGCATTTGCCACCGTCTGGAGGATTTTTGTTATAAATGCCCCAAGTGCGGCAGAGAGTTCACCATGAAGGGCGAGGGCGACAAAATAACCTGCTCTGCCTGCGGCAACGGGGCGAGTATGGACGATTATTATCAGTTCCACCCCTTTGAGGGCGCAGTTATCCCCGCGTCGCCTTTCGACTGGGTAGAGGGTCAGCGCATGGACATCATAAGGGAGATCCGCCAAGACCCCGATTACTTTTTTGAGGACGAGTGCCAAATCGGCAATCTGGACGAATACAAGCTTGTGGGTAAAAACAAAACCAGCTTTATCGTGGGCGAGGGCAAGATACGCGTGGACCACAAGGGCATGCACTTTGTCGGCACCCGCCACGGCGCACCGTATGAGTTCCACGCCGACTATAAGACCCTTTATACCCTTATAACGGCAGTTGACGCAAGCTTTTTCAACTTTTATCTCAACGGGGAATATTTCGACGTCTTCCCCAAGCATCAGACGGTGGGTAAGTTCTGCCTTCTGGTGGAGGAAATGCACCGCTATCACGTCAACTTTTATAAAAACTTTAAGTGGAACGATTATATGTACGAGGGGCTTGCCCTCGGCATTGACGAGGACCCTTCATAT
>JAFWAM010000109.1 GCA_017507595.1 Clostridia bacterium | reverse complement strand
CCACTTTTATCTGGGACGGGTCGTACATGCCACCTTATGCCTGAAGGGCCGTGATAGCAACCACCGCAACGATATCGTCAGAGCAGCAGCCCCTTGAAAGGTCGTTGATGGGCTTTGCAAAGCCCTGGCAAACGGGGCCAACCGCCTGGAAGCCGCCTAAACGCTCGGTATTTTTGTAGTTGGAGTTCCCTGCGTCAAGGTCCGGGAAGATCAAAATGTTTGCGTGGCCCGCAACGGTGGAGTTGGGTGCCTTTGACTTGGCGATCGACGGTACGATTGCAGAGTCAAACTGAAGCTCGCCGTCGGCGTTATACTGGGGTGCGATCTCCTTAAAGGTTGCAAGTGCGTCGGCAACCTTGGTTACGTCAGCGTGCTTAGCTGACCCCTGTGAGGAGTGGGATATGAAAGCAATTCTCGGCTCGATATTGGCAATGGCAACTGCTGACTTTGCAGATGACATGGCAATGTAAGCAAGCTCTTCACTGGTTGGGTTCTGATTGAGTGCGCAGTCGGCGTAAACGAAGCAGCCGTCCTCGCAAAGGGGGTGACCGCCGTCGGGTGCTACCATAAGGAAGAAAGCTGAAACGATCTTTTCGCCGGGGGCGGTCTTTATAACCTGAAGGCCGGGCTTTAAGGTGTTGGCCGTGGAGTGGCAAGCGCCCGATACCATACCGTCAACGTCCCCTGCCTTAAGCATAAGTGCGCCGTACATGGTGTAGTCCTTTAAGATATTTGCCTTTGCGTCTTCAACGGTGGCAAACTCAGGCTGACCTGTTTTTTTATTGATCTTGCCCTTTCTCGTTTCAAAAAGCATCTGAGCGTAAGCATCGGTCTTGTCGTAAGCCTTTGGATCAATGATGTTCATGCCCTCAAGCTTAATGCCGGGGTTAGCGGCGGCGATTTCCTGTGGGTCGCCCAAAACGGTCACTCTTGCAAAACCCATTTCAACGATTTTTGCAGCGGCGACGATAACTCTTGAATCTTCACCCTCGGGCAAAACGATATTCTTATTAAGAAGGGCTGCCCTTTCAATGATGTTCTCAACAACTTTGCTCATAATATTCTCCTTGTAATTAAAAATCCTTGTTTTTTCCTTAAAAATAGGGTAAACTAATGGTAGTAAGCCCACTTTGACCCCGTTTATTTTGGGCAATAAGCGGAATTTTTACAACCACCAACTGTTATTATACTATAATAATTTTATAAAGTAAAGAATTTATCGTAAATTTAAGGCAAAATAATGAGCAGCAAATCCTTTAAAACAGCCATCGCCGTGTGCGAGTATAACCCCTTCCATAACGGACACAATCGCCACCTTGATATAATGAAGGCCTCAGGCGCCGACGTCGCCGTTATCATGAGCGGCAACTTCTGTCAGCGGGGCGAAATGGCACTTCTTGACAAATACACCCGCGCAAGGCACGCCGTCAAAGCAGGCGCCGACGTGGTTTTTGAGCTGCCCACCGTATTTTCGGTGGCCCCTGCGGAAATTTTCGCCTCGGGTGCGATAAGCCTTCTTGACAGCCTGCCGGGTGAAAAGACCCTGTACTTTGGCACCGAGGGGGGCACGGAGGATGATTTTATAGCCACGGCAAAGGCTACCCTCTGTGAATCCAAGGAGTTTAAGGAATCTTTAAAGCTCCGCTTAAAAGAGGGCGTTCCCTACGCAAGGGCCCGCACCATGGCGTTAGAGGACGTGGGCGAGAAGGCCGATCTTTCCCTTTTATCCACCCCCAACGCAATTCTGGGGATAGAGTACACCAAGGCCCTTTTAAAGGCCAATTCCAAAACCCGTATATGCCCTGTTTTAAGAAACACCGACTACCACGGCACCGATCTTTCGGGCGAGGTATGCTCGGCCACGGCCATAAGGGCGGCCATCCTTGACGGCAAGGTCAAAAAGACCAAGGGCTTTGTGCCAGGTTTCGTCTTTGAGGACTTACCCCGCGCCCTGCCAAGCTGCGATAAAATGATGATTTATAAGGCCCTTGAGTGCGACAAAAAGGACTTAAAGGCCGTTATGGACTGCACGGAGGGGCTTGAAAACCGCATCAAAGCCCTTTCAAGGTCCGCCCGCGATGTAAACGACCTTTTAGATAAGCTTGAAACCAAGCGCTACACGAGGACGCGCCTTGCCCGCATAATAACTGCAAATATGCTGGGGATCAGAAAGGAGCTTGTTTTAAAGGCCTTAAAGTCAAGCCTTTATCTTAAGGTTTTGGCCATCGCCGCCGACAAGACCCACCTTTTGTCACAATTTTCCGGCGGCAAGCATAAACTTTTAACGAGGAAATCTGACGGCGACAGCCTGACCGGCGTTGCCAAAGCCGTATTTATGCGCGACGTCCTTGCAGGCGATATATACAGCCTGGCAACGGGGACAAAGAGCAATGAATTCCAAATGCAGATAATCAAAAGATAGCTTTCCTTTATTTTTTTCGTGATTTTTTTCAGGAGATATATGAAAGGCTTTAATAACGCTGAAATTTACGTGGACGGGGTTGGTATTATCAACACGTCCATTACTTTTTTTGAAGGCAGGATCCACTCGGTCGGCCATCCCTGTGACGAGCCTATCCCCCTCCCCAAGGGCGCGATAGTTGTTCCGGGGTTTGTCGATCAGCACGTCCACGGCGCAGGTGGCGCCGATGCCATGGACGGGGATGACGATGCCCTTAAAAAAATGTCCCAAACCCTTCTGAAAGAAGGCACCACAGCTTTCCTTCCCACCACTATGACCCAAAAAAAAGAAAGGATAATCAAGGCTTTAAAGTGCGTTAACCGCCTTATAGGCCGACATTTTAACCTTGGTGCCACAATTTTGGGCGCCCATTTAGAGGGGCCCTTTATATCCCCCGCCTTCGCCGGCGCCCAGCCAAGGGATTGTATCTCACCCCCCAACGAGATCCTTTTTGAGGAGTTTTATAAAGCCTCCGGCGGCAATATAAAGATCGTCACCCTCGCCCCCGAAAGGGAGGGCGCAAAGGATCTTATCAAAAGGGCGCTTCAGCTTGGGGTAAGGGTAAGTGTCGGTCATACCGCCGCAAAATACCGTGAAGCAGAGGAGGCCTTTTCCCTTGGCGCAACCTCCGTCACCCACACCTTCAACGCCCAGACGGGGCTACACCACAGGGACGTGGGCACGGTCGGGGCGGCAATGCTTTTTGACGGGGCTTATACAGAGCTTATCGCCGACAAAATACACCTATCCCCCGAAGCAATAAAGCTCCTTTTAAAAAATAAGCCCAAGGATAAAATTATCCTTATAACCGACTCCTTAAGAAACAAGCACCTGCCCGACGGCTTGTCGGAGCTCGGCGGCCAGTCCGTCACCGTCAGAAACGGAGAAGCCCGCCTTGCCGACGGCACCCTTGCAGGCAGCGTTTTAAAGATGAACGAGGCCGTCAGAAATATGATTGACCTTGGCGTAAGCTTTACCGACGCCGTGGACTTTGCCACCAAAAACCCATCAACCCACCTTGGCATCTTTGACGATTACGGCTCAATAAAACCGGGCAAACGAGCCGATATAACAGTCCTCTCCCCCTCGGGCGAGGTCCTTATGACCCTTGTCGCCGGCCGCCCCCTTTACACCGCCCTTTAATCGGCAAAAACCCGGCATCACCACCAAAAAATCACCCATTAACCGCCCTATAGGCCGATTTTTAGATTTTTTAAATAAAAACAAAACAGGACTTGCCACCGCTTGTGACAAGTCCTTTTTTATTTCACTTCATCTCAATAATATTAACTTTTTTTCAAGTTCATTAATAAGCACCTGTAATCTTTAAAGTGGGCATAGACCAAGCCATTTCAAAGGTATAGGTCTTTCCGCCAAGGGCAACAACTTCGGTCTTGATCCTTTGGCTTGCCTTGGTGTCAAGTTCGTAGCCATTTTCGCCTGCGCCAAGGTGAATTGTGTATTATCAGATTGCTTAAAACACTTTTTCACAAGATTCAATCGTATGAAATTGCCCAACATACTGTTGTCGAAAAAAACCTATAGCGTAAGCTCTATCGCCTGCTTCAACAAACGCAACACTTTTTTACCGACAAAAGTAAAAAAAGTGGGCCTATATGCCCGTTAACAAGCATTTTAGGCCCATGATTTGTTTTTAAAAAGCAAACGGGATTACCCGTTTAAGGCGACGTAGCCCGTTTCTTCAACGATATACTGTCCCTCACTTGACAGCACCCAGGAAAGAAGCTCCTTCACGGCGGGCTTATTGTTATCCTCAAGGGTGACGGCGTAAAGTGGGGCGATTATGGGGTACGTGCCGGCGCGGATATTTTCCTTGGTGGGGGCGACGCCGTCAACGGCTATCATCTTTATATCTGGGTTTTTGATGATCCCCTCCACGTAGTACCTGAAGGAAAACCCAATGGAAGTATTTTTGTTTTTGTAGCTTGCAACCCTTGTAAGTATCCCACCCATACCTCCGCCAAAGGTTTCGGTGGTGGGCTCTAAAATGGGTGTGTTGCCCATAAATCTTTCAAGCATGCTTTGGCTTCCGCTGCCCTTGTTGCGCTGATAAGGTACTATCTTGCGGTTTTTTCCGCCGACCTCCGACCAGCGGGTTATGACCCCCGAATATATGCCCTTTATCTGGTTGGTGGTAAGCCCGTCCACAGGGTTGTTTACGTTGACGAAGAAAACGAAGGCCTCGTATCCTATGGGGGTGCAAACAAAGGTTTTGCCTAAGGACTCGGCGTACTCCCGCTGCTCCTTGGACGGTGCTGCGCCGAAGAAAATATCCGTCTTGCCCTCCGCCAGATAAACGTAGCCATTAACGGTGTTGTTATATTGAAAGACCCCGTCGTAAAGCTTGGTTGTATCAGGATAGGTGGCGTTTACAAAGGCCGAATACACGGGGAAAACCGCCGCCGCGCCGTCAACGATTGGAAGCTCCTCCTTCTCCATCCCCTCAAAGCTTAGGGTCTGACTTTTAATATCGACGATAAGGCTGTCGTCCTCAAACGGAAGATAAAGCCTCGTATCAATGGCGGGGGCCGTGTCGATGGTTATTGACCGACGGTAGGCGTTGATCCCCTGCTGTGTGCATAACAAAATGACGAAGCACGTACAAAACGCGACGTAAGATAAAAGATAAACCTTTTTCTTTTTGATCCAGATAAGCGGGATAACAAGCGGCAGGATCACGGGTCCCATAAGACACGTTATAACCCAGGCACTTGAAAGGGCCAACACAAGCCATATCAAAATTCCGCAAAAGACGGCGGCCGCCGACACTATTACGGTGAGAAAAATCTTCAGCCCAAGCTTAAAGCCGGGCGTTTTGAAAAAATCCTTCATAAAGCCTCCTTATATAAAGCACCCGCGGCTTTTTCTTTATCTTATTTATAACATAGGACCGGCCCTTTGTCAATACTTTATAAAAAATCAACCTAAAGGCGTAGCTAAACTCTTGGTTTAGTTCCCATTTTTTCAGCCGTTTTTAAATAAAAAAATCCTTATTTTTGCCCAATAACCGACATATAGGCCTATTTTTATAAAAAAGCGACCAAGCGGCGACCCCCGGCGTTTTTATCTTAAAAATCAAACTTCATTTGAAATTTAGCAAAAATAAACAATCCTGCCCATTTTTTTGGGCAGGATTAGCTGTTTTTGTTTACTTTTATTTTAAAAATATGGCGAAAACCGACCTATAGGCCCACTTTTTAAAGTTGGTCCGGGCCTTTTAAAAAGATCGGTTAAAGTTTCTTGTCGCCACAACGTTTACCCCCGGCACCACGTCACGCATTAAAACGTCGCCTATTCTGACGGGGAGGGTCGGATGAAGATTACTTATCCTTTCCATCACGGCAAAGATTTCAGCCTTTGGCACGGGGTTATCCGTTTTTACAGGCACCATTACCCCTCCTTGGGCGCGGACGGTGGAGGTAACGACCCTCTTTGGGCAGGTGACCTCGTTTTGGGCGTAAAGCTTACCGCGGGGACAGCCGTTGCCCGTGACCGAAATTATATTTTGCCCATCCATGGTTACCTCCAGCGGGCAACCCATGGGGCATTCCACACAAGTCAGATTTTTAATTTCCATCATATTCACCTCAGCACTCCAAAAGGACCGTAATATCCCCCTCAAGACCGCGGACGGCGTCCTCCTGAAGGATAAGACTTTCCATCTCGCCGGGGACGGCAACTTTTTTCTTTTTGGAAAGTATCACCTTGTCCCCCGACACGACCTTAAAGGTGCAATCCTTAAAGGTGTTTGTCACCCTGAAGAAAAGCTTGACGGCCCCGCCGATGCTTTTATCTATTTTCTGGGGCAGGACGTAACCTATATTTTTGCCGTTTAAAACGCTTACAGGATCCCTTTCCTTTGCCCCCTCAAGGACGTATTTTGCGGCAAATCGACCGGCGATTTCAGATTCCTCCGACACGAAATCCACCAGGTCGTGTACCTGTAAAACGTTGCCGCAGGCGAATATCCCCCTGACCTCAGTTTCACGGGTTTGGTAACAAATTGCGCCACGCGTCCCCCGTGAAAGTGGTACACCGGCCTCCTTGGTAAGCTCGTTTTCGGGGATGAGCCCGACGGAGAAAAGCACCGTATCGCAATCAAAATATATCTCGCTGCCACGAACGGGCTTTTTGTTTTCGTCCACGCGTGATATCTCCACACCCGTCACCCTGTCCTCACCGTAAATTTAGTTACCGTGTGGTTAAGATAGAGTGGTATTGAAAAGTCGTCAAGGCATTGGACGATATTTCTTTTAAGGCCGCTTGAATAAGGCATGATCTCGCACACGGCGTGGACCTTTGCCCCCTCCAGCGTCATTCGCCTTGCCATAATAAGCCCGATGTCGCCGCTACCTAAAATAACCACGTTTTTGCCCGGCAGATAGCCCTTTATATTAACGTATTTTTGCGCCGTGCCGGCAGAGTATATCCCCGCAGGGCGCTTTCCGGGGACGTTGAGTGCCCCACGGCTTCTTTCGCGGCAGCCCATTGCAAGTATAACGGCCCCCGCCTCCACGGTGAAAACCCCTTTTTTGTTCATAAGGGTAACGGTCTTGTCCTCCGTAAGGTTAAGGACGATGGTATCGGTCATTACCTCGATATTTCTCTTTTCAACCTCGTCGATAAACCTTTGGGCGTATTCGGGGCCCGATAAGCTTTCCTTAAAACGGGTAAGCCCAAAGCCGTTGTGTATACATTGATTAAGTATGCCGCCAAGCACACCGTCTCTTTCCACTATAAGAACGTCCTTGACCCCACTGTCAAAGGCCGCAATGGCCGCTGCAAGTCCTGCAGGGCCGCCGCCGATAATAACTATGTCACGCTTCATTTCGTCACCCCCAGATTAAGGAAGGATTTACCGCCGCTTTTGGTTACCTTTTCAAAGTCAATACCCAATTGATCGGCTAAAATTTCCGCAACGTGCGGCTGGCAAAAGCCACCCTGACACCTGCCCATACCTGCCCTTGTACGGCGCTTTACGGCGTCCACCGATCTTGCGGGCGGATTAGAGGTAATAGCGTCTATTATCTCGCCCTCCGTTATCTTTTCACAACGGCAAACGATCCTGCCGT
>JAFWAM010000108.1 GCA_017507595.1 Clostridia bacterium | reverse complement strand
TTCCCGGTTATAACGACAGCCAGATGGAAGTATATGTTGGTGTTGACGCAGACGGAAAGATCGTTGGCGTTGCCCTTGGCGCAAACGGCGAAAGCCCCGGAGTTGGCACCAAGGTAGGGGAGCCCGAGCATACTTCCAAGTTTATTGGTAAGGATGCCGCAACAGTAGCGGAAGTTGACGTTGTTACGGGTGCCACCACTTCTTCCGGTACCTTCCTCAGCGGTGTGGAAAAGGCCCTGAGCCTGATTACACCTGATATGCTTGCAGAACTGGAGGTGAGCAAGTAATGAAAAAACTGAAGATTATTCTGAACGGTTTGATCAAGGAAAACCCCGTGCTGGTTTTGGTGCTGGGTACCTGTCCCACACTTGCTACCTCTACCTCGGTAAAAAATGCTGTAGGCATGGGTCTTGCCGCTACCTTTGTTTTGATCGGTTCCAATATTGTAATCTCTTTGCTGAAAAAAGTTATTCCCGATAAAGTAAGAATCCCTTGCTATATTGTTGTTATTGCCACCTTTGTTACCATTGTTTCCATGCTGCTGCAGGCCTTTGTTGAGCCTATTTACAACGCTTTGGGTATCTTCCTGCCCCTTATCGTTGTAAACTGTATCATTCTTGGCCGTGCAGAAGCCTTCGCCAGCAAAAACCCCGTATGGGATTCCTGCCTGGACGGTATATTTATGGGCCTTGGCTTTATGTTAAGCATTACCTTAATGGGCGCCTTCAGAGAAATTTTAGGCGCAGGCACAATTTTTGGCTACAAGCTTTGGGACTTTAAGATTGAGTATTTTGCCAACGCTTCAGGCGCACTCTTTACCTACGGTATGTTTATTGCCGTATTTGCCCTCGTCAGCACGCTCATTTCAAGAAGAAAGGCCAAAAAGGCTAAAAATTCCCAGACAGAGGAGGTTGCGGCATGAACTTATTACCAATAATTTTTACGGCAATGTTTTCAGCAAACTTCGTTCTGGTCAAGTTCTTCGGTATCTGCCCCTTCCTTGGCGTTTCAAAAAATATCAAAAGCGCCTTCGGTATGGGTATTGCCGTTACACTTGTTATGACCATAACCTGTCTTATTACCTATCCCATCTACACGTTTATTTTGGTTCCGCTTGGGGTTGACTATCTGGAAATTATAGTATTTATTTTCGTAATAGCATCCTTGGTGCAGATTATTGAAATCATCCTCAAAAAGACCTCCAAGGCACTTTATCAGGCAATGGGCGTATATCTTCCGCTTATTACCACCAACTGTGCCGTTCTCGGCGTGGCAGAGCTTTGTATTTCCGGCGAGATAGTTTCAAATCTTTTGGGGGCGGTTACCTACGGCCTCTTTGGCGGCCTTGGGTTTACCCTTGCCATGATCATCATGAGCGGCATGCGTGAAAAGCTTGACACCTTAAAGGTGCCCAAGTGTTTAGAAGGCTTCCCCATTTCCATGCTTTTGGCGTCCTTTATGGCAATGGCGTTCAACGTATTTGCCGGTATTACTTTTTAGGGGGTGACTTATGATTTACAATTTTTTAGCAAACGATCCAAATCAGGTCGATCCCATTAAGGTCCTTATCGCCATTGGCATAATGCTTTTTATCTCCGTCGTTTTCGGCTTTCTTATTATGGTGGTATCCAAAAAGTTTGCCGTTGAGACCGATGAGAGGGAAGATGCCATTTTAAATTGTCTTGCGGGCGCCAACTGCGGCGGCTGCGGCAGGGCAGGGTGCGGCGCGTTTTCCCACGCCCTCGTTGAAGGCAAGGGCGAGATCGACGATTGCCCCGTTACCAGCAAGGATAACAAAATCAAGATTGCCGAGGTTTTAGGCGTTGATTATGCAGGCGGCGCCTCCTATAAGTACGTTGTTGCCTGCAACGGCGGTGACAACGCTGTTGACGTAAACACTTACGTGGGCGAAGACGATTGCGTCCGTCAGAATATGACCGTCGGCGGAAGAAAAGCTTGCGCCACCGCCTGCCTTGGTGCAGGTACCTGTGCAGTGGTCTGCAAAAGCGACGCCATCAAGGTTGAAAACGGCGTTGCAAAGATCGACCAAAGCCTTTGTATCCGTTGCGGCGCTTGCGCAAAGGGCTGTCCTAAATCGGTTATCAAAAAGATTGACGCCAAGGCTAAAATTTACGTTGCCTGCTCCACAAACTGCAGGGGTAAGGACGTTATGACGGCCTGCAAAATGGGCTGTATCGGCTGCGGTCTTTGCGCAAAGAACTGTCCTTACGGCGCTATTACCATGGTCAACAACCTGCCGGTCATTGATTACAGCAAGTGTCAATCCTGCTATCTGTGCGTTGAAAAATGCCCAAGAAAGGTTATTTTAAAGATTGACTAAAGGCTTTATCCACACAACAAAAAGACGGATCATCCCCCAAGGGAGCCCGTCTTTATTTTTTGTATAAAATGGCCTATAAGCCCGTTAAATGCGCTTTTTGGCACTTTTCAGATGCTTTATATCATGCTTTTAAGATCGTTTATCTTCTCCTTTGCCGCCTCGTATCCTATCCTGTACGCCGCTAAAAAGTCCTTGGGGGACGCGGCCGACAGCTCTTCAAGGTCCGGCTCGATCAAAAGATCGGCATACTTTATCTGCCACAGCCTGTCCATGGCCTTTATCCCGTTATTTTTATAAACAAGGTCAAGATTTTTCTTTAGGCCGTCGTTAAGTCTGTGGCTGCCAAGGCTTACGGCAACAACACCGTCTGCGCCCATATTTTTGACCACGTCCGCAGGCACGGCGTTGACAAAAGCCCCGTCTATAAGCCGTTTATCGCCAATTTTAACCGGTTTAAAGGGTGGGCATATGGCACAGGAGGCCGCAATGGCCTCTTTTAGCTCGCCTGAGGATAAAAGGACTTCCTTTCCGCTGTCAAGATCGGTTGCGACGGCGGTAAAGCCTATTTTTAAATTTTCAAAGCCCTTGCCGCCGATCATTCTGTCAATTTGCCCTTCTATACTAAAGCCCTCAAGGGGGAGAGAAAGTCTGTTTTTCAGGTCAAACGTCCCAAGCTCCTTCACAAGGCCAAGCATATCCTTAGGGCTAAAGCCCATGGCCACGAAGGCCCCCACAAGGGCGCCTACCGACGTGCCCGCCACGTAAGAAAATTCAAAGCCCTCCTCATATAAGGCCGTGATGGCCCCAAGGTGGGCGCCGCCCTTAAAGCCGCCGCTGCCTAACGCAAGACCGATTTTCGGGGGCGTTCTTTTTTTTGTAGGTGATAAAAAATCAAAAATACTCATACCTATATTATAAGACATTTTGCCCCGTAAGTAAAACGATATGGCCAAGGATTTTTTAACAAATTTTACCCGTCGCTTCCTGCATGTAAAAGGGCAGGTGCAGAGGTTCGGTAGGTATAAAAGCCGCAATCAATAACGGTTTTTACCTTATTGTTGTTATGCGCCGCCAAGATTTGACCAAAAACCGCCGTTTTTTGGCGGAATTTCATTCAAAAATGTGGATAAGTGGGGAAAGTTATCCACAATTAAAGTTTTAAACGGGCAAAAGTGTGGATAACTTAAGGGAAAAGTCTTTTTTATGATCAAAAAGTTTTGGTGTATAACCTTATCGCTTATTTTGCTTTTATTGATAATTTGCATTGGCTTTACAAGGCCGGCTTTTAAGGGTGCCAGCGCAAGCGGTCTTACGGTCGTTATCGATCCCGGTCACGGCGGCATTGACCCGGGTGTTACGGGAAGCGCCTACGGCACCCGCGAGGCCGATCTTAACCTTGCCATATCAAAGGCCCTCAGGGACTGTTTTTACGGTGACGGTGTAAAAGCTCTGCTGACAAGGACGGGGGATTACGGCCTTTACGGTACGGTAAGCCGCGGCTTTAAGGCAAGGGATCTTAAAAAACGGGTAGAGATTGCAAAAAAAGCCGGGGCGGATATATTTATTTCTGTTCATATGAACGAATATTCATCTGATAAGCGGCGTGGTGCTCAGGTCTTTTACAGGGCGGGGGACGATGACTCCCGCGCCCTTGCAAAGGCTATCCAGTCAATTTTAAACGGCCTTGAAACCCAGCCGAAAAGCTTTTCGGCGTTGGCGGGGGATTATTACGTCCTTAATAACCTTGACTGTCCTGCGGTCATCGTGGAGTGCGGTTTTCTTTCCTCACGGGTGGACGAAGGGCTTTTTCTGGAGGACGCTCACGTTAAACGGGTTGCGGAGGCTGTATTCAACGGCGTAATGGAATATCTGTCTTAATTTGGAATTTAAAAAGCAGCCGACCAAGGGCTGACGTCCTTAGCGGAGAATCTGAACAACGCCGCTAAGTGCGAGCATCGCATTTGACTGGTCAAACCCATTAGGGGCTAAGCCCAAACACTTATTACAAACAGAAAGAGATAACAAATCGTGTTCGTCGAAATGTTATCTCTTTTTCTGTTAGTGAAGTTTTCGCTATCGCAAAAGTGAAGCTATTGCGCAGTGAAGTTTGTACTACGCACAAGTGAAGTTAAGTTTGCCCTCACTTCGCCGTCAGGCGAAACTTCACTCACGAAGTGAACTTCACTATCGTAGATAACTTCACTTGCCCTAAGGGCAAACTTAGTTAGCGTGATACTCCGTTAAGAATATCACGCTAAAACGGTCGGCTTTTTATTTGCAAAATTTTTGCCGCTAAAAAAGGGCTTTGTAAACGCTAAAACCCTCGCGCGCAAAATAAGTTAAATTTTTACCGTATATTAATATATAATCAATTGATATTTTTTTTTCGTTGTGTTAAAATGTTATGTATAATTGGGGTAAAATGCCAATATAAAAATCTCAGAGGTCAATTTTGAAGTTCGACAAACCCATAAGCCGCGAAAAAGCCCTGTTAATGAGTCCCATTGTCCTTGCCTTTATCGGCGACAGTGTCCAGACCCTTTTCGTGCGCAAAAAAATCGCATTAGAGACCGATTATAAAAGCGGCCGCCTTAACGAAATAGCCTCACAGGTGCTTCGTGCCAAGGCTCAGGCAAGGCTTGCCGACAGCATTTTTCCCAACCTTACCGAGGAGGAAAAGGATATTTTTCGCCGCGGTCGCAACGCAAAAAAGCCCTCCCACGCAAAAAACGCAAAGGTTTCGGAGTATAACAAATCCACGGGCATTGAGGCAGTCATTGGCTTTTTGTATCTATGCGACGACGTGGAAAGGTTAAATTACGTATTAAACTATCAGATAGAAGAGGAAAACAATGAAGGTTGAAGGTAGAAACGCCGTAAGGGAGCTGTTAAATTCCTCCCAGACGGTTGACAAGGTCTTGGTGCAAAACGGGCTCCGGGATAAGGAATCCCGCGATCTCGTCCGCGATATAAAGGAGAGCGGCATTAAATTTTCCTATTGCGAAAAGTCCGTTCTCGATAAGGAAAGCGTAACCAAAAAGCATCAGGGCTTCGTGGCGTACGTGACAGATTTTGTCTATAGCGAGCTTGAGAAAATCATTGACTCAGTAAAGGACAAGGATGGGTTTATACTCGTCCTCGACGGTATAGAGGATACCCATAACTTAGGTAGCATTATAAGGGTTGCGGAATGCTCGGGGGTTGACGGCATTATTATAGGAAAGCGCCGCGCGGCCTCCGTAAACGAGGTCGTTATGCGCATTTCCGAGGGGAGTGCGAACCACGTAAAAATCGCCCGCGTCGGCAATATAAACGACGCCATTAAAAAGCTTAAGGAAGAATTCATCTTTGTTTACGCCCTGGAGCTTGGCGGCGAAAATATGTATAAAACCAATCTTAAGGGTAAGCTTGCCATCGTTATCGGCGGCGAGGATACGGGCGTTAATAAGCTGACGAGGTCCTTGTGCGACGGGGTCATGTCCATCCCCATGTACGGCAAGATAAATTCTCTTAACGCATCGGTTGCAACAGGCGTTGCCTTATACGAGGCCGTCCGTCAGAGAAACTTTTAAATTTACGGGGCAATGCCCCACGGGGGTACGGATGAAAGATCTAAATCTTCTTACCGATGAGGAGCTTGTAAGGCTCCACAAACAGGGCGATGCACAGGCCTTTGAAGAAATCTGCGCCCGTTATCGCCCCGCCATAAGAAGCCTTGCAAGGCGTTACTTTTTGGTGGGCGGCGACGAGGACGACCTTGCGCAGGAGGGGCTTATCGGCCTGTTCACGGCGGTCACAAGGTACGACGGCGACAGACCGACCAGCTCGTCGTTTAAGACGTTTTCTTATCACTGCATCAAAAATAAAATGATAAATCTTGTCCACGGGGCAGGTACCGAAAAAAACAAGGTATTTGCAAACTCAGTTTCCCTTGGCGAGATTTTCGACGGCAAGGAGGAGCCTTCAAGCCAATCCCCCGAGGACAGCCTTATCGACGAGGAGCGCTTTAACGAATCTATTTCAGAGATAAAAAAGCGCCTATCTCCTCTTGAGGGTAAGGTATTTGACCTGTTCGTACAGGGTCAAAAGTATCAGGAGATCGCAAAGGCCCTTAATAAAACGCCCAAGTCTATCGATAACACCATTCAAAGAATAAAGGAAAAAACCAAAGTTTTCAGGAGGCAATAGTGTCATATCTTGCCATATACAGAAGGTTCCGCCCGACCGATTTTGATCAGGTAATCGGGCAGGAGCACGTAGTAAAAACCTTAATAAATCAGATCAACACCCAAAGGGTGGGTCATGCCTATCTGTTTTGCGGCGCAAGGGGTACGGGCAAAACGTCCGTCGCCAAAATTTTTGCAAGGGCAATAAACTGCCTCGATCCGCAAAACGGCTCTCCCTGTGGCGTCTGCGAGGCCTGCAAAAGCCTGGCAGTTCCCACAAACCTTGATATTTTAGAGATCGACGCGGCTTCAAACAACAAGGTGGATAACGTTCAGGAGATCCGCAGTAACGTTCAGTATCCGCCCGTTGCAGGCAAATACAAGGTCTATATTATCGACGAAGTCCACATGCTTACCACGGAGGCCTTCAACGCCCTTTTAAAGACCTTGGAGGAGCCGCCCTCCCACGCCGTTTTTATCCTTGCCACCACTGAGCCTCAAAAGCTCCCTGCGACCATTTTGTCGAGGTGTATGCGCTTTGATTTCCATCTGGTTGCAGATCAGGTCATTCAAAAGCTTATTGAGGACATTTATAAAACCGAAGGGAAGGACTACGAAAAGGAAGCCGTTGCCCTAATTGCAAAATCGGGCGAGGGCAGCGTAAGGGACGCCCTGTCCCTTGCCGATCTTTGCCTGTCTTATAACAACGAAAAGTTGACCTATAAGCAGGTTATCGACCTTATTGGTGCTTCTGACAGCACTAAAACCATGGCCCTTGTGGGGGCCGTGCTTGACGGCGATATCGGCGAGGTCTTAACGAAAACCGAGGGTCTTATTACCTTGGGTAAAAGCGTCAACGTCTTAACAAACGACGTTTGCGCCATGATAAGGGATATACTGGTCGTAAAGACCTGCAGCGCGGCAAAGGATATACTTATGATACCCCAAGGGGAGTATGATATGCTTAAAAAGCTTGCCGACAAGGGTGACAGCCACCGTCTTTTAAGGGTGCTTGAAAATTTCGCCCAGATAGAAACCGAACTTAAGTACAGTACACACCCCAGAGTGGTTTTTGAAACCGCCGCAGTAAAAAGCACCCTCCCCGCGGAGGATTACAACTTTGACGCCCTCATCGGTCGTATCGCCGCTTTAGAAAAGAAGCTTGCCTTAATTGAGGAAAAGGGCGTAAAGATTGATACCACAGTTAAAACGGTTGATAAGGTGGTTGAAAAGCCTTCTTATAAGGCGATAGAGGCCGAAGCGCCAAAAATGGAGCAAAAAACCGAAAAACCCGCCTATAAGCCTGTTATTGACCATATTGAGGAGGAAAAACCCGCCGTTAAGGTGGATGATTCACCCAAAAAGATATCAAGACTTGCCGGGTTTGATTACGTGTCCGACGAGGACGCTCCGCCCATTGACGACAGCTTTGCCCCACCCGAAAACCAGATCGGTTTTGAAATTGACGGATTCTTTGAACCCTCTCGTGAGGAGGCAAAAAAGCCCCTTCACACGGAAGACAAAACGCCCGAACAACCTCAAAAGCCACAGCAAGTCGCAGCGCCGACGGCAAAGGGCAGCGTTTTACGGGATAGGGTTTCCGACGCAAGGCTTTGGGGTACCGTGCTTAAAAAGCTTCGCGCAGATAAAAACCTTATGCTTTGGGTTGCCTGCCAGGATCTTGACACAAAAATTGAGGAAAACGTTTTATACGTCCTTGTCGACGGCGAAAACGAATACAATCTTTTATTAAAGCCCGAAAGCAAAGCCGTTTTAAAGGCGGCCGTCAATACTTTTGCCCCTTACGACGTGGTTATTAAGCGCGTCGGCGGCGAGGATACGGAGGAGGACAAGTTTTTACAGGACGCGGAAGCCGTCAACAAAATGTTTGACGGAAAAATAACCGTAAAGGACTAAAAGTCCCTCTATAGGTCGGTTAACAACACTTTTTCAGCAAAAAACAATAAAAATAACACATATTTAAGGAGATAAATTATGGCATACAATAAATTTAGCGGCGGCTTCGGCGGCAATCAGATGCAACAGCTTATGAAGCAGGCACAAAAAATGCAGGAAGACATCCAAAGGGCTCAGGAGGAGCTTGAAGAAGCCCTTCTCGTCGGCGAAGCAGGCGGTGGCGCAGTTAAGGTTACCGTCAACGGCAAAAAGGTCGTTAAGGGCGTAAGCATTGATCCTACCGTGGTTGATCCCGAGGACGTTGAAATGTTAGAGGATCTTATTATGGCCGCATACAACAGTGCAAGCGCTTCAGCAGATAAGCTTTACGAGGAAAAAATGGGCGCTTACAACAAGATGGGGGGCATGTTTTGATGAAGGTTTTCATTGAGCCGATCGGTCGGCTTATAAACCAATTCACAAAACTACCCGGCGTTGGCACGAAAACTGCCCAGCGCTATGCCTACAAGGTTATTTCCATGACCGAAAGCGAGGCCGAGGAATTTGCAAACGCCATTTTAAGGGTCAAAAAGGAAGTCCGCTATTGCAACGTCTGCGGCAACTTCTCCGAAAGTGAGATCTGCGACGTGTGCAGGGTAAGGGACCCAAGGATAATTTGCGTCGTAAAAGAACCTAAAGACGTGGTCGCAATTGAAAAATCCGGCCGTCACGAGGGTGTTTATCACGTGCTTCACGGCACCATTAATCCAATGGAGGGTATCGGCCCCAACGACATCCGCATTAAGGAGCTTTTATCAAGGCTTTCCGACGGTAAGACCCAGGAGGTCATCATCGCCACCAACCCCGACGTCGAGGGCGAGGCAACTGCAATGTATCTTGCAAAGATAATAAAACCCCTTGGCATTAAGGTTACCCGTCTTGCCCACGGCATTGCGGTCGGCACAGATCTTGAATACGCAGATATTGGCTCCCTTTCAAGGGCTATCATTGACCGCCGCGAAATGTAATTTTTTCGTGTCCGCAACAAAAAATGCAGGACGTTATTAAAAAATCAGGACGTTTTGCAAGGCTATGCGCCGATTTGGCGCTTTACGAAACAAAAAAACAATAACAAAAATAACAGCCGCAAGGTGCGGCAAGGATAAAACCCATCTTGGGTTAAAGGAGCAATTATTATGAAAAAATGTGGCTTATTGATGCCTGTATTTTCTCTGCCTTCAAAATACAGTATAGGCTCACTTGGTAAATGGGCTTACCATTTCGTTGACTTTTTGAAAAAATCCGGACACAGCTATTGGCAGATGCTGCCACTGGTTCAGACCGGATATGCAGATTCACCCTACGCAACCTGCGCAG
>JAFWAM010000107.1 GCA_017507595.1 Clostridia bacterium | reverse complement strand
ATTACGCCGACCCCAATATGCTGGCCCTTTACGAGCTGTCCTCAAAAATCAGCTTTGAAGCCCATAGGATGAAGGGGTTTTTACGCTTTCAAAAGACCGTATCCGGGGTGTGGTACGGACACTTTACCCCCGACAATAACGTGATTGACCTTATAGCGCCACACTTTCAGAAAAGGTTCCCCAAAGAAAGGTTTGTCATACACGATTTAAGCCGCCGACTTGTTACCCTTTACGACGGGAAAAGCCTTGTGACGGCCGAAGCCCCTGAAAATACGACTATCTTCCTTGGAGAGGACGAGGTGGAGCTTCAGAATTTGTGGAGAACCTACTTTGACGCCGTAACCCTTGAGGGCAGGGATAAAAGAAAGATCCAGGACGGATTTTTACCAAAGCGATACCGCACCAATATGGACGAATTTTTATGTCGTGACCGCTTTTTTTGATAACGTATGCTAAAATTTTTGTATTTTTATCATAAAAAAGCCCCTTTCAAGCAAAGGGGCTTTTGGTATTTGTAAATAAAACAGGTTAAACCTTTCTTGCGATGCAGACCTTGATAATGGCCCTGTCGTCAAGCTTTTTATCCGTCGGATAATACTTTTTGTGAAGGGATAAAATTTCCTCCGGGGAAAGGTCGTTATACATGGCCGGCGGGAAGGCCGCAATGAAGGGATATATGCCGTCGCTGACAAAATAGAGAGTGTCGTTTGTTTGCAGATCTATCATCGTCACGTTAAAAAAGCTTACAACGCCCGGGTCGCCGTTGACCACGCCGTAGCCGTTTTTATTCTCCGGACGGTTGACGTATTCATCGTAAAGAAGCTTACGCTGACGCTCCACACCCTGCACCTTAAAGGCAAAGTAGGTCTGTGGGGTGGCGAGGACGTATTTTTGATTGTTGCGAACAAGTATCAGGCCGCAGTCACCCACGTGGCCGTAATACAGCCTGTGATTGTAAACGACGCCGCCGACAAAGACGCATCCCGGCTTTTCGTAAAAGCCGCCAACACACCTTTCCTTAGCAGATCTTTCTGCCGCTTTGAAGGCTTTGTTTTTGGCAACGTAAGCGGCAACGTCCTTGGTGGTCTGCTCGAAGGCGCTTTCAAGGGATAAACCAATATCGGCCGCATCGGAATGTATCCTTTGGGAAAGGTTTTTATCTAAAGCTTCACAAAAATAGTCTGTAACCATTTTCGCGATACTTTCCTCCCCACAATAGCCTTCGTTGCGGGTGATGCCGTCAGCAACTATGAAAATATTGTTGGGCTGGTTAACGTATACCCTGTCCTCCATCGGATGATAGGGCTTACCACTCGGGTCAAGGTTGACCGTTTGGGCGCTTTGGACGGAAATTTCATTGACAAGGTCGGCGCACTCCGCCTTAAGCCGTGAAATCACACCGCCGATGTGGGCGGGAGAGTCGTCAACCGGTGGCTTTTCAAAGACGAGGCCGTCATCGGTGAAAAGTGAGGTTATAAGATTTAAATTTTCCGATGAGAAGCTTCCACCGTCGTTGATGATGGATGCTATTATCTTTGAGGCGAGAAGCTTGCCCGTAAGATCGATGGCGATAAATTTTTTGTTGTATTTGCGAATAAGATCAAGCTCCTGCATGACTGAGGGGCTTTTAAGATAATCCTTGGAAAGGTAGCAAATGACGATTTTGGCTTCCTTTAAAAGACTCTCGTAACGCTTTATCCACGTATCACCCGATCCACCGTCCATCTTGACCAGCTTGTCGTCAAAAACTATGTTGACGCCGTGGTCCTGGAGCTCTAAAATATCACAGAAAACCGACTTATAGTTACGTCTTGAATAGCTTACGATGGCGTAAGGCGTGCCCTGGCTGCAGCAAACGACGTCCTTACATTCTTCAAAGGTGTTGGATTTGATAACCTTGTTTTTGAAGGCGAAAAGGGCGTTGCTTTTGTCTGAAAAATAAGACTCGGTAAGCTTTAAAAATCTTTGATATTTTGCCCTTTCGTCAGAGGTCTTTGCACGGGTCTTGGCCATTTCGGTAAGAAGCTTAAGCTCCTCACGCAGCTTGAAGTTGGTGTCGCCCACCACGTCGTCACGGGTAAGGGTGGAAACGTATTTGCAGTCGGTGACGGAGGAAAACTCCCTGTCGAGGAAGGATTTGTCAAGATCCGATAAAACCTTACCCTCTCTTATGGCGTACCTGTAATAAAAATACAGCTGGGCAAGATAGTAGTAATATTTTGCGTAAGACGGGTTGAAGTTTATCGCTTCAACGTCGTATTTGATGGCGAGAAGAATACCGTCCTCATCCAACGTGAAATCGCCAAGGGTGGATATAAGCTTGCCGATATCATCAGGCATGGCTTGACTGGCGTAGGCTGAGTGAGTGTCATAGTAAAGCGCCGACAGCCAGGAGCAGACCCCGTCAACGTAGCTTACGCCAATGGAGGGATTGGACGGCATGGCCTTTTTGCCTGCCAGAGAGCATTTTAACAAGGTTATGTAATCGTCGTTAACGACGCAAAGACGGACTGAAAGATCCCATAAAACGGGAAAGTCCGCAAAAGCAAACTTTTTGGAAGCGGCCTCGCGACGGGCGTATTTTTCAAGGACAAAATGCAGCTCCTCACGACGTTTGCGCCTGTAAAGATACAGGCATATGAGATAAAACGCAACGAATGCCGTGTCGTCGTCAACAAAAGAAGATCCTTCCTCCTCGTAAACGGCTAAAATAACGTACATCGCAGACAGATCCTGCTCTGTCATGGTGCCATGATAATTTGTGCAGTTTATGACGAAATCATAACAGCCGAATCTTTCGCCGTGGCTTTTGTCTTTTTTGGGGACCAGCTTTTTAACGTCCTGTAAAACGGCGAAAAAGGTTTCTTGATATGGATTTATTTTGCTGACCGAAGATTTACTTGACATTTTATACTCCTCTTTGGTAAAAATGGGGCGATAATCGACCTATACGCCCACTTTTTGCAGTAAACGTATGCTTTTGCGATAAATGACAGCCTCACTTTTATGGTTAAAAAAGGCCAGGGCTTTTCTTAAAAAAGCCTCAAAAATTATTTTATATTAATTATTATATCATACTTTAAAAAACTTTTCAACGCCGTGGCGGCAAAAAAATAACTAAACCCTTAAAGCAAATGGATCAGGGAAATTTTTTTGCCTTTAATTTTTAATTTAAGCATCTCGCCCTTTGCCGGTTTGATGCTTTTTTTTATAAATTATATTAGTTTAGCTAACCACAAAAGCCCGCCTATAGGTCGATTAACACGCTTTTTTTAGTTTAAAAAGAAAAATGCGCCCGAATTTTCAGGCGCATATAAAAATCATAAAAAACACCTTTTAAGCAATCAGCCCTCTATGGAAATACGGATATCGCCCGTGTCGGTGGTTATCTCGCATCTGCCGCCTGTGGTAAGCTTGGGTACGTCTACCCTGCCCGTGTCGGTCTGTGCAAAAATTATTTTATCGGTCAACAAGGTGCCCTTAACGTCGCCTGTGTCCGTTTCGATAAAAATTTCAGTCCCGTCAAGTCGGCTGAAGCTTACCTCACCCGTTTCGGTAGTAACGGTTACCTTAAAGCCGCTGCTGCTTTGCAAATCAACGTCGCCGGTGTCAGTTTCAATTTTAAGATCAGCTGAAGCAACCACTCTTTCAAGATCAACCTCGCCCGTGTTGGTAGTAACGGTCAAAGTTTCACTTAAGGCGCCGATTAAATCAACGTCCCCAGTTGAGGTCGTAACGGATAAATTAACTGACAAAATGCTTTCAACGTCAATATCTCCGGTTGAGGCCGTGAGAATAACCTCATTAGCCTTTAACGCCGCGCCGTCAATATCGCCGGTGGAGGTCGTTACAGTTATTTTGTTGGCCGTCACGTCGGTAATTTCAACGTCGCCCGTTGCCGTCTGAACATGCACGTGATCCCAAGCGGATTGTGGAAGATATACCCTGACCTTACCGCCGGCACCAAACGTAAATATTTTCTGATACCACGCGCGCGTATCAATAAGGCTGATCGCAAGAATACCGTCTTCCACGGTAACGGTAAGGGTGAAATCCTTTTGCTTGGCGCACTTAACGTAAGGGGCGCCGTCGTGCTTAACAAATATGACGTCGGCGGTGTCGGTCGTTACGCTGATCTGAGAAAACTCGCCATCAATATTGTGGGTGACCTCGGTAAGCACACCGTCACACGCCGCAAAGCACAGGGCGGAAATTGAAATCAATAAAGCGAGTAATAAAATTTTAGCTGAAAGCTTTCTTTTCATAAATGCCTCCTTTTACAGAT
>JAFWAM010000106.1 GCA_017507595.1 Clostridia bacterium | reverse complement strand
GGGGTAAGGTCGTCAACCTCAAACCGCGCGGTCTTGTCGCGGTTTGTCGATCCCCACTTATCAAAAAGCTTTTGATTAAATTTTGGTGAAAGCTTGCAGCCGATAAAGGACGCTTTGCCAAAGTCACGCCAGGGCCTTGCAAGATAAAATTCCGCATTGGCGTCCTTTTCCACTTCAAACTTGCAGTTATAAAATACAAAGCCGATTCTTTGCTTTAAGGAGTGCGCCGGTGCCGCAACGTAGCCCTCGCGCCGTCCGTCGTTACAGCAAACAAAGGTGCAGCCGTCAAAAAAAGCGGCGGCCGTGCCAAAGACGAAGTCAACGCTTCCAAGGACGGTGCAATTTTTGTAAAGCTGTCTGCTTTCCCCCTCAAAGTATCTTTCTCCGTCGGGTAAAAAGCCCATATATCTTGTTACAAGATCGTCCGGCAACGGTCCGCAAAACAAGGTGTCCTGAAGGGAAACAAGCTTAAGGTTTTCGCCGTAAAATCTGTCGCCCGATACGGAAAGTGCAACGGCCTGTCCCTTTACTGCGGGGTGCATAGCGTCGTTAACGACGGCAAGATCCTTTAGCTTAACGCCGTCTGCCGTCACGTGGACGGTGTACGTCCTGAAGGTATTGTACTCAAGTCCGTCGTCGGCAATTTTATTGGCATAGTCCCCGTAAACGATGGCCGTGCCGCCCTCGGGGCTTCCCACAAGGGTGACGTCGGGCACGCTGATAACAACCTTTTCGCGGTAGACTTTATTTTCCAAAACCAACGTATCAAAGGGCTTTGCCGAGGAAATCGCTTCGGCAAGGCTTTGGCCGTTTAACTTAATGATGCTCATAAATACCTCTAAAAAAATCGGGATTATTGGTCGTCTTCACAGTCTTCAAGTCTTGTGATGGGGTCAACGCTGTCCTCTTTTGCCTTGCTGATAATTTGGATTTTTTTAATGGCGGCGTCAAAAAGGTGGTTGCGCTCCGGATGGTAAATGGCCGAAAGCATCCTGTCTTTTGCAAATGGGACGTCCTTTTTGATGGAGGCGATAAGCTCCTTCACGTATTGGCGTTTGGTGTGCTTGTCCGCCGGGCAGGAGTTGTGTATGACGGGGTTTTGCTTTGCATAGGCCGTAACGTCCTTTTCCTCAATAAAAATCATGGGACGGATAACGGTCATTTTCGTACGGGTAAGATAGGTGACGGGCTCAAAGGTGGAAAATCTCCCCTCAAATATCATTGACAAAAAGAAGGTCTCCACAAGATCGTCTGCGTGGTGCCCAAGGGCAAGCTTGGTTGCGCCGATCCTGTTTGCCACGGTATTAAGGGCCCCGCGACGAAGCTTACTGCAAAGGCTGCAAGGATTTTTTTCCTTTCTTATTTCAAAAAGGATCTGTCCGATGTCTGTTTTTTCGGTAATAAGCTCAACGTCCAGCTTTTTGCAAAATTCCTCCATTTGAGCGACCTCGCCCGGATCGGCTTCAAGACCCATATCGATCCTGACGGCCACAAGGTCAAACCTTTTCGGGTAAAATCTTTTCAGTCCCGCCAAAAGGGCAAGAAGGGTCACGCTGTCCTTCCCGCCGGAAAG
>JAFWAM010000105.1 GCA_017507595.1 Clostridia bacterium | reverse complement strand
TTCGGCAGACTTTTTCTCACTTTCAAGATAGCTTTCAAGGCGACCTTCAACCGCCTTCAGCTTTTCCGTCAAAAGGTAATTCTCCTCGTAAAGTCTTTCAACCGTAAGAGAAAGCTCCCCATCCGCTACTGCCTTCAGGGCCGCGACCTCCTCCTTAAGGGCGAGGTTTTCCCGGCGGAGCATTGAAAGCTCCTCCGACCGATCGACGGTCGAAGGGACTTGCTGCTTTATTGGGTTTTTGCCGTGGTTTTTACTCATTTATACAATCAATCCAAGTTGCGAATTTTTCTTATCATGGAATCCTTAAGCTCCGTCAAGCCGTCGGACAGATCCACCTTGTAAATGTGTGGGTTGTCAATGCGCTTATACTCGTCCCAGAAGGTTTCCTTTTCCCTGTGGCAGTAGTTGCGTATCTCCTCAAGGGTGGGAAGCTCGTTTATAAGCTTACCCCCTTCCATAACCTTTTCGAGAAGGGGTCGCATGGTGTATTCGCCGGGGATAAAGGTGGTCTTTTTCCACTTGTCGGTGGGGTGAACGATGGTGAGTGGCTTTGAAGTGTCAAAAATCTCATCTTTTAAAGCAATCAGGTCGGCAAAGGCCATATTGTCCTTGTCGTAAATCCTGTAAACGGTCTTAAAGCCCGGGTTTGTTGTCTTTATGCTGTTTTCGTACAGCTTGATCTTGGGGGTAACGACCCCGTCCCTGTCCACCTGAGCAAGCTTATAAACGCCGCCCAAAGCAGGCATATTTTCGCTTGTGATAAGCTTGGTGCCGACGCCCCAGATGTCAATGCAGGCCCCCTGATTTTTGAGTGAAGTAATCAAATATTCGTCAAGGTCCCCCGACGCGCAGATCTTTGCGTAAGGATAGCCGGCCTCGTCAAGCATTTTTCTTGCCTGCTTGGTAAGATAAGCAAGGTCGCCGCTATCGATCCTTATGCCGACCGGCTTGTGGCCTTGGGCGGTAAGCTCGTCAAAGACCTTGATAGCGTTGGGGATACCGCTTTTAAGAACGTCGTAGGTATCAACCAGTAAAAGCGTGCTGTCGGGATACACCCTTGCGTAGGCGCGGAAGGCCTCAAGCTCCGACGGGAAGTCCATTATCCAACTGTGTGCCTGCGTGCCCGAAACCTTAACGTTGAAGGTCTTGCCCGTAAACACGTTGGATGTCGAGCTGCAACCTGCAATTATAGCAGCCCTCGCACCGTAAATGCTTGCGTCAGGCCCTTGGGCGCGGCGAAGACCGAACTCTAAAACCGCGTCACCCTTTGCCGCATAGCAAACCTTGGCAGCCTTGGATGCAATAAGGGTCTGATGGTTCATGATATTTAAAATGGCAGCCTCAACAAGCTGAGCCTCTAAAACGTTAGACCTGACGATAAGGATTGGCTCCCCCGGAAAAACCACAGTCCCCTCCGGCACGGCGTATATCTCGCCCGTAAAGCGGAAGGTCTTAAGATAATCCAAAAATCTATCCGAAAAGGTATTAAGTCCCCTTAAATATTCAATATCTTCCTCGTCAAAGTGAAGATTTTCGAGATAGCTGACGACCTGCTCCAGCCCGGCCGCGATGGAATAGGTAATAAGTGAGTTCTGACGGAAAAACACGTCAAAGACGGCCACCTCGTCAGTCTTGCCGCACTCATAATAGCCGTTCATCATGGTAAGCTCGTAAAAGTCTGTTAAAAGGGTTAAATTTCGCATACAGTCACCTCTCCCCGCAAAAAAGCGGGATATATTGTATTGCCCACGCGCGTCAAAGGGTGTCGGGCGTGGGCAAGAAGATTTTGTTGTAATTTCACGCTTGCACCGCCCTTTTTTTGGTGGCGGCAATCAAGCTAAAGCTTGCACCGCCCTTTTTTTTGGTGGCGGCATTCAAGCTAAAGCTTGCACCGCCCTTTTTTTTGGTGGCGGCATTCAAGCTAAATCAAATATTTTGCATCAAAAACAGCCGATAATCGACTTATTGGCCGATTTTTAATAAATCAGTCCTTAAAAGACTTGATCTCAGGCAGGGGCTTTTCCTCTTCAGGCTCAGCCTTGGCTTCCTCGGCCTTGCGCTCCCAATAAGTCTTTCTTGGGGCGTCGGGCTGGTTGTCAAATTCAATTTCAACCTGCTCTGCATGCATGGCGAAGGTAGAGATAGCGTGTACCACCAAAAGCATAATGCCAAC
>JAFWAM010000104.1 GCA_017507595.1 Clostridia bacterium | reverse complement strand
ATCCACATATCCACAATGATTTTTTTCGCTTTTTTGTCTGAAACCGTAATTTTTAGTAAAAACCGCGACCAAAAAATGACTTTTTTTGTCGCAAAGCTTGTCTTGTCCACGTTTTTTGCAAAATTTTTTGCCAAGTTATCCACACATATTATATTGATCCGCGCACGCACGCCACATATTATTATATCCGACCTTTTTTAAGCGATTTTTGTCGTTTTGGATTTAAGGCTTATCCACCAAAATGCCCGGCAACAAAAAATGGCCGACAAGCCGTCAGCCAAATATATTTTTATCCGTCAATTAAATTGTTCGCCTTTTGCCGGTGCCCAGCCCCTTTAAAGGTCAGGGCGCAACGGAAGTGATCCTTCCGCCGCCAAGACAGAGGTCGCCGTCGTAAAAAACCGCATACTGACCAAGGGTGATGGCCCGCTCGCCGGAAAAGAGGCGCACGCAAAAGCCGCCGTCTGTCGGCGTGACCGTGCAGGGCTTTAACGCCGCACGGTAACGGGTTTTAACAAAGCAATCAAAGCTGCCTCGTGGCGGGGGGCCGATAAAGTTTACGTCAGACACGGTGAAGGAGGTTTTAAAAAGAAGATCCTCCGACCCGTGGGCGACGATTACAGCGTTTTTTTGAGGATCCTTGTCAACCACAAACCAGCGGCCGTCCTCGCCCGATTTTCCGCCTAAATTAAGCCCCCTGCGCTGACCCAGGGTGCAGGTGTGAAGACCCTTGTGACGGCCAACCCTTTCGCCGTCAACGGTGATTATGTCGCCGGGGCAGGGCGGGATAAGGCCCCCGATAAAGTCTGAGAACTTTCCGCCCTCGGCAAGGCAAACGTCAGAGCTGTCCTTTTTTTGGGCGGTCGGTATGGAATTTTCACAGGCGATGCGACGGACGTCCTCCTTGGTAAGCCCACCAAGAGGAAAAAGGGTCCTGTCAAGGGCCGCCGTGGAAACGCCGTGGAGAAAGTAGGTCTGGTCCTTATCCTTGTCGGCGGCCATTTTAAGACGGGTAACGCCGTCAACCGTTGTCTTTTCGCAATAGTGGCCTGTGGCGATGTAGTCACAGCCAAGCCTTGAAGCCTCCTCCAGAAGGGCGCCGAACTTTATATAGGTGTTACACCCAACGCAGATGTTGGGAGTGTTACCGAGGGAGTATTCCCGGATAAAGGGAACTAAAACCTTTTGATCAAAAATATCCTTAAAGGATCTTACGACGAAGGGTAAATCAAGGTGGGCGCAAACGGCCTTAAGGTCGGTAAGATCGGGGGCTTTGTCTGTAATGGTAAAATAGAGGCCAACCACGTCGTACCCCGCCTTTTTAAGTAAATACGCCGCGACCGAGCTGTCGACGCCGCCGCTCATACCAAGAAGAACCTTTTTCATGCTTCACCTAAATGACCTTTATTGAAATATTTTAAACCCTGTATCGGCTTTTGTCAATAGTTAACGACGGGATTTTGCCCTGTCCGCGACGGGAAGTTTTTTTATTCGACATAATAAACCTTTTTTGACCGATAACACAATTGACATCTTAAAAAAATGATGATACAATATCTAAAGTTAAAACTACCTGTAGCTCAGTTGGATAGAGCACGAGACTCCGACTCTCGAGGCCGCTGGTTCGACCCCAGTCAGGTAGACCAAAAGGATCGCCGAAACAACGTCCCGCGTGAGCTGTTGAATAACTTTCGTGTTGATTTCGGGAGCAACGGCGTCGCGGCATTTATTGAGCGCGTTGAAAATTTTGT
>JAFWAM010000103.1 GCA_017507595.1 Clostridia bacterium | reverse complement strand
GGTCAGTATAAGCCCGTCGGCTAAGGTCGGACGATCGGTAAGCTCCATGCCGGCCTTTTTTACGGCCTCGGCGTAAGTTGGATAGTATCTTGATAAAAAGATTTTTTTGCTCATTTTAGTATTTTATGAAATTTAATTTTTAAAGGTGATATAATGAAAGTAATAGGCGTTATAACCGCCCTTGACGCAGAGCGCGGTCAGCTTGAAAAAATTCTTGAAAAACCCTTAAAAACCGACCTATACGGCCGCATTTCCGTCAGCACGTACAACTACAACGGCCTTACGGTATGCCTTGCAAAATCGGGCGTTGGCGAGATTCACGCCGCCGCTTGCACTCAGCTTTTAATATCCCTTTACGGGGTAGAGCTTATTTTTAACTACGGCTTTGCAGGTGGGCTTGGCGGTGCCTATAAGATAGGCGAAAGCGTCGTCGTTGACGGTGTCGTTCATTACGACTTTGACACGTCGGTTATCGACGGCACAGACCCCGGCAGATACCTGTTTTATCCCTCCGCCATCATTCCAACGGACGATGGACTTAAGGAGTTTGCTTTGTCCGTTTTAGGCAGCGCAAAAAAGGGTATTTGTGCTTCAGGGGATAAGTTCGTCGCAGACGAGGGGCTAAAGTCAAAGCTTTACACCACCTACGGCGCCACCCTTTGCGATATGGAAAGCGCCGCAATCGCTATGATTGGTGAAAATGCAAAAATACCCGTTCTCAGTATTAAGGTGGTATCTGACTCCGGCGACACGGACGAGTACGTCAGCTTTAAGGAGCTTTTGCTCAGCGCCAAGGCGTCGTTTGTGGAATTTTTAAAAAATATTTTGGATCATCTTTGTTAGGATAGGTGGCTTATGAAAAAGGTTGCAATAATAACTGGCGCGTCCAGCGGCATCGGTAAGGAGCTTTTCTTATCCATCCCCGATTGGATCGAAATTGACGAGGTCTGGGTCATGGCAAGAAGCAGAAAAAATCTTGAGCTCCTTCAGGAAAGTACCGACAAAAAGGTTGTCGTCATTGACGGCGATTTGACCGATAACAGCGTTATAGGCCGACTTATTGGCCTTCTTGAGGCCGAAAAGCCTCTGGTTACGCTACTTATAAATTCAAGCGGCTACGGCAAATTCGGCAAGACCTGTGACGTAAGCCTCTCCGACACCCTCGGCATGGTCGATTTAAACTGCAGGGCGCTAACTGCTGTTACCCACGCGGTTCTTCCATATATGGATAAGGGCAGCCACGTTATGCAGATCGCTTCCATTGCGGGGTTTACCGCCATACCGTATCTTAACGTTTACGCCGCCTCTAAGGCCTACGTTTTAAGTTTTGCACGATCCCTTAAAAGCGAGTATAAAAAGCAGGGGATAAACGTCCTTGCGGTATGTCCCTTCTGGACAAAGACAAACTTTTTTGCCCGCGCTAAAAACTCTGAGGACGAAATTATCAAAAAATATTTCGTTATGTACGATCCTGAGAAGGTTGCAAAAAGGGCTTGGCGCGACCTTAAGCGCAAAAGAGAGGTATCAAGCTACGGCGGGCTCAATAAGATACTGGTATTTCTTATGAAGATTTCTCCCAATCCCATGAAGATGTGGATATGGAAAAAGGTCCAGAAGTTAGATTGATCGGTGCGCCTATGAACAAGCTTTTTATCGTGGGTGACTCCACCTTGTGCCACTACGACGATGAGCCCGACAGGTTTATTCCTCGCAACGGCTACGGCATGTGGCTTCATAAATATTTCAAAGACCTTAACGTGGTCAACCTTGCCCTTTCGGGAAGAAGCTCCAAAAGCTTCGTAAGTGAGGATTATTACGCCAAGCTTTTAAAGGAAATGGGAAAGGGAGATTATCTGCTTATATGCTTCGGCCATAACGACGAAAAGACTGACGATCGCCGCACCGACCCAACCATGGCAGTTGACGATCCTGCCTCCATGTCCTATTGGCTTTACAACTATTACGTATCAAAGGCGAAGGCGGTTGGCGCCACGCCGATTATGGTTTCCTCAATCGTAAGGCGTAATCTCAGCGACGATTATACCGGCCAAAGCGGTCACGTTACAGACCGCGGGGATTATCCTCAATTTTTAAGGACGTTTGCAAAATTTTACGACCTTTCCTTTGTGGATATGACCAAGGAAACTTCAAAACTCTATAAAAAAGTCGGTCACCATAGGGCGAAAGATTTTCACGCAACCAACGATCTTGACCCCGACAACGTTGACAATACCCACCTTAACGCCTTTGGCGCAAGCATTATTGCAAACGTTTTTGCAAAGGCCGTTTACGGCGATAAGGCTTGCCCCATCAACAAGTTTGTTGATCCAGAAACCCTTTGATTGGTCTGAAAATAGCTGTTAATCGACCTATAGCCCTACTTTTTTGCAAAATTTGGCCTTTTTGACGTTTTAAAACAAAAATGATGCTCAAATTATCATAAAACTTCATCTTTGCTAATATTTATTAAAAGGGATTCTC
>JAFWAM010000102.1 GCA_017507595.1 Clostridia bacterium | reverse complement strand
GTCGAGCTCATCAGTACCTTCAACAAGAGGCTTGTATTCTTCGGTTACACCGTTGGTGGATGATTTGATAACGATCTTGTCAAGTGAGCCGATGGTCTTTAAAACACCGTTTTCAGAGGTGGGAAGAACAAAGTCCTTGGCAGCAACCTCTTCACCGGCGAAGTCGATGGTCCATACGGTTGAAGTAAGGTCAGCGTTTTCTTCGGTGTATTCTACGTCGCCGAGATTTACGTTGTACATCATTGCGTTCATAATGTTAAGGGTGGACGTAATGACGTTGGTGCAATTTTCGGGCGGAGCCATAACCTGTACGCCGTCAACCTCAGTTTCAACGTCGGTATCGTAATAAACACCGGGGTTTAAGCTGTTGAATGCAACGCCCCAACCGAAGCTCATGGGAGAAACGAAGGTAAGGGTGTTGTTGTCGCCGACTGCAATTGAAAATTCAGGCTCTACTGCAGAGGCTACGCTTGCGTAAACTGAGCCCGTGGGCCTTACGAAGTCAACTGCTGCGGTGTAGTTGTCTGTTAAAACGCCGTTTTCAATTTTGGGGATGGGGTTGCCCTCAACGTCCATTGCGTAGCCGGGTAAGGAAACGAAAGCCTTGGTCTTGTCAAAGCCGTATACCCTTGTGCCGTCCTCAACGGTCCAGGTGTAGCCTGCTGCGTATAAAACCGCGTCAGGGATCCTGATGCTGATTGAAAGGTTGCCCATCTTGTCGATACCGGTAACCGTACCCTGTAAGGATGAAATCTCAAGGTCTTCAAAAACGGATTCGTTACCGTCGTGACGTACCTGACCGGTGTGGTCGTCTGCCTTGGGGGCAAACATTAACTTTTCGCTGGGGGCGATGTTAATGGTGATTTTGATGGATGCCTCCTGCACGCTGGCGCCGGAGATGTTGCCTGCCTGCTGGTTTTGTGCGTCGTTAGAAATTAACCATGCGGCAAAGCCGGTTGCCGTAAGGGCGATTGCGGTGAAAACTGCAATACCAAACAGTACGACTTTGCGGCCAAATCCGCGTCTTGTAGTTCTCATAAATAACTACCTCCTAAAGTCAAAAAGTGGGGATATAAGTCGATTATCCTATTATTTGGTAACGTCAACGTAAGGGATAGGATGGATGGATAACTGATACTGAACGCCTGAGCCTGCGCCGGCCTCTGACTTTCCTGTATTACCTACGTAATTTAAAGCAAAAATGGTATCGATAGCAGCCTTTGCCTGTTCAATCCAGGTGTTGCCATCTTTGTAGATGTTCTGGAGGTTGAAGAAGTAATATGGGTTAACGTTGGTAGCGTGTGTTGCACCATCGGCGTTAGCCTCAACGATTACGTCGTTCTTCTGCCAAACATCAAAGTATGTACCCCAGTCAACTGATAAAGTTACCGTTGCAACATAATTGTAACCATTTTTCACAAAAGCTTCTTTAGGTAAAACGATGGAAATAGCATTATCATCTGCCCATTCGTTTTTAACAGTACCTGCACCGAATTGTGTTGGATCAAGTGTGTTGTAAATCTTGGTGGTATAATCTGATTCTACTTTGCTATTAGTACCATAAGTACAAGTCATTTTAGGCTCTGTTACTAATTGAGCGTTCTCATATAATGTAACCTGCTGATCATCTTTCGCAATATATCTGCTAGCTTTAGTTGCGGCAGAATAAAGCTCATAAGCCTGTGTTGAGGTTGGGTCAGCAACGCCAAAAACAACGTGACCATTATCATCTAATGAAGTTTTATGTTCATTCCATTTAGCAGGAGTTTCGCCATCAGCTGGAACGTACTTTGTACTACCATTATTTAACGTTAAGGAAATCATAACGGACCTATTAAGTAAGAGATCTTCTATTTTCTTATTTTCGTCTTCCGTGGGGTCGATAGTAACTTTGAAAGTAACGCTCATAACCTCGTTGGGTGTGCCTTCGTCCACATCATCAGTTTCTTCATCATCTTCGCTATAATCAAACCAACTAAATTTATAGCCATCATTGAAAAAGGCAGGAGCATCGTGCTCAGGATCAACAGGTTTACCAAAGGTAAGCTGCTTGTCGGTGGCATCAGATGAGCTTACGTCTTCAATATCAATGGTGATCTTGAAGGTGTTGTCAATGTAGTCCTGAGCGATAAAGCCGCCTTGAACAGAGTCACCTGCAATTGGGCTGGTGATGATCCATGCAGCGAAACCTACGCTGATGATAGCAACGACAACCAGGATACTGATAAGCTGGATGCCAAAGGATTTTTTCTTTGCTTTCATAAAAATATTCCTCTCTTATGATTTTTTAACAAGTTAAAAATGGGTGCAATGCGCCCTATGTACAAATAAGATAACATACATTTCGACCGATGTCAACATTTTTTGCACAAAAAAACGGGTTTTTGTGAAAAATATGTGAAAAAACATAATTTTGGGGAGGGGCCATAATGGGTCAATTGTGAAAGTTTGGTGAAATGATTTGCGGTTTTGCGGCGATTTGACGGCTTTTTTTGGCCGTAGTTTGAAAACAAATTTTCACAAAAAATGCAAAAATTACCTACAGCGGATAAAAATGGTAAAAAAATAGGGGTAATTTTAAAAATTGCCATTAATTTTATTGACAACGCGCGGAGTATTAAGTATAATATAAACAAAATAATTGGGTCATTTTAACCTTTTTTAAGGATCAGCCTTGGTCAAAATTGGTAAAAATGTCCGTATCTTAAAGACAATTTTACATTGCGACCCAATAAAAATCTTTTACAATTTATGTTGGAATTGTGAAGAGGGCTTCCCTCCCCCAGACTTTACCCAATCGCAAAAATTTGTCGAAATATAAGGGATTTTGGAGAAAGCCTTAAGGAAAAATCAGTCTTAACCTTACATTATACGGATAAATTTTTAAAATTGACAAGGCGCAGTGGCGCGGCAACATTATTTAATAATGATAGCGCGCACGCGTAAAGGCGGCAAAAACCTGGCACCCGCCCCATACTTTCTGCCGCTTAAAGTCGGTTTTGGGTGGCCGTGATACTACTTATAGTATGACGGGATAAGGGGCTTTATGAATACTTGTCCACCTTACGGACATAAAATTAACAGTGGCGCGCCATACGGGCGCAGAAAGCATATTATATATAAGAAAAGGAGAAAAAGGAGTGCACGGCAAGCTGAAAAGTGACGCTAAAAAGGGCAAAAAAGCTTCCTTAAGGAAGATAAGCCTTAAAAAGCTGTTGATAATTGCATATATTTTGGTACCGGCACTCGTTATGTCAGTTGGCTTTGCCGCGTGGATGATCACAAGCCCCATCGTCGGCAATAACGCCCTGGGCGGATTTGTCGCCGACGACGTAATCAATACCAGCGCGTGTATTGAGGTGTCGGAGGTAAAGCAGTTCCAGATGTATTACACGGGATTTGTGGACGAAAACGGCGCAATATCCAACACGGCAGACGTTAAGGTCAAAACAAATATTGACTTTATCCAATGCATAAAGGAAGCCAAGCTTGAAACCCCTGCCGCCGATACGGCAACGCTTTATCTTGAATACACGCTAAGCTATTTAAGCGGCAACGACGAAACTTTAGCCTTTTACACGGTGAAGCCCACCATATCCGCAACGTCAACCGTGTCAGATAACACGGAAATGTCCCAGACCATGGGCGGATATACGGTTACGGTCAGGCAGCAGACAAAATTTGAGGCAACGTCCTCAGGTACCATCGTCACTTACGAGCTTGTCCTGCCAAAGGCGCTTATTAGCGCGGTAAACACCCTGGAAACCGCCCCCGTCTTTAACGCAGATATATACTTTAACTTTACGTTTGACTTCAGCGAAGCGCCTTCAACAAAGCCGACCGGCTGGGACGCCCTTGGCAAGGACGCTTTAGGAAAGGTTTACAACCAGCTTTACAACAGGTTTAACGATAACGAGCAGTTTTTGATCGACGTGAGGTTATCTGACGTCAACCCCAACGCAAACCAGGCTTAAAAGATGGGCAAAACGTTTTAAAACGCGCAAAACAGGGCAAAAACAGGTAAAAAACCAACAAAAATTGGCGATAATCGGCCTATAGGCTGACTTTTATCTAAAATATCGCCTTAAAACACACGGCACAAGCATAAAAACAAAAACTTTCAAATACCTTTTGAAAACACGGCAAATATCCGCCGAAAAGGTCACAAAAAAGTGCGATAACGGGCTTATACGCCGACTTTTTGAAAAAATGACCAAAGTGATAAATACTGATTCATAAGGAGGAAGGTATTAAATGAAAAAGACAACTAAATACTTTACTATCTTCGCCCTTTTGATTATGGTATTATCCCTCGGCATTGGCGTTGCAAAGTGGAACATCCACTATCAAAAGCCAATTGATACGTCCATCAACACGGGCCCGACCCACGGCGAGGGTGACGGCAAGATCGACCTTATTGACTATTATATTAACGTCGCTGACGGCGCGAAGGTTGCCGACCCATATCAGTACCAGATGGCGTCCGGTGGCGGCATCGTAAACGGATCGGTCAAATACTCCTACCAATACGACCCGAATTATACACAAGGCCCATTCCTTTCAATGGAAGGCGCACAATACAACCTTCAGGGCAGTACCAAGCCTTCGACGGTAAACAATCTTACCGATACTATGTTTGAAGAGTCTTACAGGCTTAACCGCGTGCCCTTCTCTGCCGCAAAAAAGACGGGCGGCAGGCATATGATCGACAAGGGCTTTAACAGTGAGCTTGTCGTTGAATACGACGACGAAAACAACGTGATGACGGTTACGGTCAACTATACCGTGGCCGGCAGAAGCACCGTGTACAGTAATCAACTGACGCTTAATTACGACGGCAGCACCCAATCGACAACCAACGAGACCGTTATTGATGACGTTGGATACAGCTACTTTAACGCAAAATATAAAGGAGAATTATCGGCTTATAGCCTCACTTTTGTCTTTGGCAAGGATAAAAACTTTGATATTGGCAAGAGGAGTTTCGGAAGGTTCTACACCGTACCCACAAACACCAACGACTGCTGGACGACGGCAAAACCGAAGAACGCCGGCATATATACTTATAAGGTAAAGGTCAAGGATACGGAAGCCAATCCGCACCTTATTGACGGCGGCGAAAAGACCGTTGACTTTGCCATCCTGCCAAAGATGAACGACGGCACGACAAGCTGTACTTACGAAAGCCCCGCACAGACGCAGATGCTTTCTTATAGGCTTGCAGACAGCCTTGGCAATGCTGAAACGGCAACGGTTGACGGCGAAACGGTTTACTTTGTAACTTATAACGGCGCAACCTTTGATATTCAGATAAAGGCATCAGGCACGGCCATCTTTGAGGTTGGTATCCACGGCAACACCAGCGAGGTTTCAAACGGCCAGAAGGAAATCTTAAGGTCGGGCGACACCCTTAAGTTTGCCGACGACAGCGCAGTTACCCTTAACCACTGTAACGTGGCACAGGCCTGGTCTGAAAACCCCAACTATATCCTGACCAATCCTTACAGATACTATCTCATCCTGCCGGCAAAGTTTGAAAACGTAAACGTACCTGACTTTACCGAGGACTTTAACCCCAATACGGAGACCTTAGCGGGTATCCCCTACACCATTGATCAAAATGCACTTCAAGCGACCTGCACGTCAATCAACGGCCAGACCGCAACCTGGAGCTTTTCCAAGAACAACGCAAGCTTTTCTTCAAGCCTGACCGCCACAAACGTTGCGGACAGCGGCGAATATTACTATAAGATAGAAGCGGATAACCACGTCCCCGCGACGGGTAGCTTTACCGTGACCATCAATAAGTTCAAGGTCAACGTACCGGGCAAGGACGCGACTACCTTCGTCTATAGCGCAAGTGAGCAGACCTATAC
>JAFWAM010000101.1 GCA_017507595.1 Clostridia bacterium | reverse complement strand
TGCTGCTACCGCAGGCTGTGCGGGCTGCTGCATGGGCTGCTGCTGCATGGGCTGCTGCTGCATTGGCTGCATAAATGCGCTTTGCATCATATTGCCCATACCCATACCTGCTGCAAGGCCTGCGCCTGCGCCCATAAAGGCGCCGCCCATACCCTGGTTGCCGGCAGCTGTCTTCATTGCTTCGGCAGCGGCGTACTTCATCATAACGTCCGTTGTGCCGCCCAAAATGCCATATCTTGACCTTTCGTCCAAAGCCTTTTCGACTTCTTCGGGAACGGACATATTTTCAATAAAGATATTGGTAAGGATAAAGCCTAATTCCTTAAACTTGGACTGAACTTTTGCCTTAACGATTTCGTTAAACTCCATAGTGTTGCCGGCGATATCAAGTACGGAAATCTTGCTTTCGCCGATGGCGTCGGAGATGGTTGAAATAAGCATGGTCCTTGCGTAGTCCTGAATGTCCTGTACCTTATAGGAGGAGTTGGTGCCGAAAAGCTCCCTTAAGAACACGCCGGGATCGCCAACCTTAAAGGAGAAGGCGCCAAAGCCGCGTACACGTACCATGCCGATTTCGGGGTCGCGCATCATAAATGGGTTTTTGGTGCCCCATTTGATGTTGGTAAACTGCTTGGTGTTTACAAAGTAAACGTCGCAGGTAATTGGTGTTTCGAATTTATATTTCCAAGCGGCAAGCTTTGTCAAAATTGGCAAAACTGCAGTCTTAAGCTCGTATAAGCCGGGCTCGAAAACGTCGGCGATTTTTCCCTTGTATACGAAAATAGCCGCCTGAGATTCTCTTACGGTAAGTGTGGAGTTGTTGTTAACTTCTCTGCCGTTATCCTTGAAGGGATACCTGTAAACCAAAGTGTCGTGAGATTCATCTCTCCATTCTATATTCAGCCTGAATAATGCCATAAATATACCTCCGCATATGCTTTTATTTATATATTGTATCACAATACTTGCATTTTTACAATAATTTTTTAAATATTTAGTAAAAAAAAGAGAAAAACCCTTCTTAAAATTAAAGAAGGGTCTTATTTTATGCTTAATTTTGCCTATTTTTTAAGAAAAGCTTTCCGATTTATTGATCAAGCTTTTTATTTGCGTCGGCAATTATCTTTTTAACAAGGTTCCTCATCCCGATAAAGATAAGATCGACTGCAAGATAAATAAGCCCGAAGGTAATAGGCTCTACGCCGAGGGCAATGTTGTCACCTGTGGATAAAAGGCTGTTTACGCCGTAATAAAAATACAGAACGACAATCATTATGACGAGGGAGCAGCCTATGTTCGCAAACAGGGTCCAGAAGCCCCTCAGGGGAATAAGCATCCAGCTTTCGTATCTTTCGTCACCGAAAAAGTGGAAAAGGTTGTTGACAAGAAGGTCCGTAACAAGACCCATTGCTATCCCCGTGACGATAATAAGATCCCAGCCGTGGATATACATGCTCAAGCCCCATACGAAGAAGAAGCACACTGCGCCGTTAAACCACAGCTTGATAAAAAGCGCCTTTATCCAGACGGGTATTTTAGAAAGCCAATCCCTTTTGTATTTTTCAAGCTCCTCGGAAGGGACCTCCTGCGTGTTGTCGGCGTTGGCGTTTACGAGATCGTCAATGGCGTCGGTGTGAAGATCATAGCTTTCCTTATAAGCGTTGTCCTTTTTGTTTTGTTGATAAGTCTTTTTTTTGCTCATTTTGTCTTGCTTTGCCCCCTATTTTTGTTAAAAAACAGCCGATAATCGACCTATAGGCGGACTTTTTGATTTTATTTAGGCCTTTACCGCCGGATAAAGGCAACTGCTTTACGGGGGTAAAAGTGTTGGCGCAGATAAAATCTGCGCCGCGAAAATTTGATATTATTCCTCTTCCTCAAGGTCGATCTCGCCCATTTCCTCGCTATAGTCAAGCTGGATAGATGTGTTGATCTTTTTGAGAAGTGGTGCATAAACGGGTAAAAGTGCAAATATCACAAGACCTGCGATCTCAACGATCAAGTGAACGGTCAGCATGCTTTGCGCACCTAAAATTTCCTTACGGAACTTGGCGCCTTCCTCGACGAGCCTGGGAGAAGCCTCAATGCCCTTTCTGATAAGGTCCTGATACATTACGTTTGAAAGGATAACCGCGCCTATCATCAAAACTGCAAGGACTATCATGGCGATCTTCGGCTTAGCGCGCTTTGGAAATGCATTTAACAAGCACACGAAGGAAAGTATGGATAAAAGCATAACAACAAACTCATATAAGCCCATATTTGCCTTGTTGATTGCGGCCGTCGTTTTGGATACGTAAGTAAGATTAAACGAATATATTATGAAAGCCGCAAGGAGGACAGCCATGGGTATGACCTGAGGGTTACGCTTTAGCGTAACGAGAAATTTTCTAATAAATTCAGGCATTTTTGCGCCCTTTTTTTCAGTATTTTCCATAATAAACCTTACCTTATTGCGTTAGTGGTATTCTTGTCGAAGAAATGCATATTGGTAAATGCAAGGTTGATTTCGTTGCCGGACTTAAGATCGCTCCAGCCGCGAAGCTTTGCAGTAACCTTTTTATTTGCGACGTGGCAGTGAACGAGGGTGTTCTGGCCAAGGTTTTCCACGTTGAAGACCTTTGCCTTAACGCTGCCGCCATCGGCAATATTTTCAGGTCTTACGCCAAGGATAATTTCACCGCCTACGTAAGAGGCAAGTCTTGCCTTTTCCTCCTCGTTAAGGGGGACGGTAAAGTACTCGTTGGAAAGTGTGCCGTCTGCATTTACCTTAACGTCAAAGAAGTTCATTGGGGGAAGCCCGATAAAGCTTGCGACGAAGACGTTTGCGGGGGTATCGTAAAGCTCCAGCGGGGTGCCGATCTGCTGAACCTTACCCATTGACATACAGACGATCCTGTCGGCAAGGGTTAAAGCCTCCGTCTGGTCGTGGGTAACGTAAAGCATGGTCGCACCAAGGCGCTTATGAAGAAGCATTATCTCACGGCGGGTGGAGCCGCGAAGTTTAGCGTCCAAGTTTGAAAGTGGCTCGTCAAAAAGGAAAACTTTAGGATTTCTTACGATTGCCCTGCCCATGGCAACACGCTGGCGCTGACCGCCGGAAAGCTGCTTGGGCTTTTTGTTAAGCTGATCGGTAAGGCCTAAAATTTCAGCGGCGGCCAAAACCTTTCTATGTATAACGTTTTTATTTTCCTTGGCAAGGGTCAATGAAAACGCCATATTTTCGTAAACTGACATATGGCCGTACAAAGCGTAGTTCTGGAAAACCATTGCAATGTCACGGTTTTTTGCGGGCATTTGAGTAACGTCCTTACCGTCGATAAAAAGCTTACCCTCGGTAATGTCCTCAAGACCGGCAACCATACGAAGGGTGGTGCTTTTGCCGCAGCCTGAAGGGCCGACGAGAACGATAAATTCGCCATCCTTGACTTCAAGGTTAAAATCTTCTACGGCGGGCTTATCCCCTTTTTTAGGGCCCTTGCCGTCGTTGGCGTAAACTTTATACAAATGTTGTAATGATAAATTAGCCATCAGCCCTCTCCTTAACCTTGATTATTGATAGATATTAAATGCTTTTGTAAGTTTTTGGTTCTTATGATGCCTATAATGCCGCCGACGATAAGACAGACAGCGGAAAGGCATAAGCAAACGGTCATGAAAATAAACTTGCCCTGACTGATAACCGTGGATTTTACTCCGTCGGCAGCCTCAACCACCGTGGTGAGGGCGTTAAGGGGAATATAAAATACCCTTAAGACCTGTAAGGCGCCAAGGACTATCATGACGATAGCAAAACTTATTTTATAGTTTTTTACACTTTCAGACGATAAAAAGGCTGTAAGCATAAAGACAAGGTTGTATAAAACCGAAGCCCCTATGAAAAATTCATAGAAATAGTTGTCAACGTCCGTTTTATAGACCGAAACGAAATAAAGCACGTTGCACACAATGGCCAGAAGGGCAAGATTGCCTGAAAGCTTGTTTTTTGTGTAGCGCATCCTGTCAAGGGCAACTGTTTGTTCCGGAGCGTTTTCAAAATCGGCAAGAGCCTTATTGCTGTCCTTTATCATAAATTAAGCCTCCTTACCAAGCTGGATCAAGTTTTGTTCTTCCTTCATAAGCTTTTTCTTCCAGATAAAGTTGAATATCAAAAGCGCGGACACTAAGACGGTCAGGCCAAAAACGACCAATCCTGCGTCAAACCAGAAGGTAGATTCAGTATAGGGCCTATCCCACTCCTCGGAGTATTTAAGCCAAGCTTCAAAGTCGATGGCTAAAAACTGTGCCCTGAATTTAAAAATATTAATATAAGCCCAAACGGTGGCAGCAAGGCTGGCAACGGAAAAAATCACCGTAGCGACCAGGTTGCCAACGTAGTATTTTCTTCTTGAATGGGTGTTTGTTACAAATAATAAGATTGCGCAAAGGATAAGACCAATGCCAACTGCAACAAGCATTTTATTAAACGGCTGCATGTCGTAATATATCCATGAGCCTTCTACGTAAGTCAAGTGAGGATCATCAGGGTAGGGCATAG
>JAFWAM010000100.1 GCA_017507595.1 Clostridia bacterium | reverse complement strand
GTTCTTAGCGCCATGGTAGAGGACGGCGTGGTCTCCTGCGAGTTGGAGCTTGATTATTCCGACATCAAGCGCCCCAAAAATATAACCGTTTACATAGCGGAGGACGGCGAGGACCCCTCCACCCGCGAGTGGAAGACAGCCACCATGCTTAAGAGTGTAAGAGAGGATAAAAAATCCTTCACGTACACCATAAGCGGCAATTGCAGCTTTATTACCATGTTTGCCGTTGTCGAATACAGAAGCGGCGTGACCTTAAGCAGTAAGGTCGTCAGCAAAAAGACCGTCAACCAGGCCGCAAGACCTCAGAAGCTTTTATATTCCACCAAGGATAAGCTTGGCACCTTCACCCTTTACAACATGCGTGACAGGGCCCTTGGCGGCATCTTCTTTGAAAAGACAGACGGGCTCAACTATGTGGAGGGCGGCAATAACATCAGCGGCATCTATTCCCCCTACGGGCTCATTTCATACAAGCTTAACAACCGCACCGTAAGCCTCAACGACGGCAGTATACTCTTTTTGGACGTATATTGTGAGGAATTCACCAGACTCAAGCTTATTTTGATGTCCAAAAAGGGCAGTGAGGAAAGTGAGGATTACGTTGCTACGGTAGATATTAAGGGCGGCTCTATCTGGCAAAAGATAAGCGTCAAAGCAAATGATTTCAAATCCGATCTGAGGGTATCCATCAAGGATTACTCTGCAGTTTACGCCCTTCGTCTGGAAACTGAAACCACCTGTGTTTTCAACAACCTCCTGATCGTTTAACGGGACTAAAAAAGCTATAGTTTTACTATTTTGGGAGCGTTTTTCGCCATGCCGATAAAATTCCGTGACAGCTTAATAGAATCTGCCGTCGCCGAAAGAAGATCCTTTCGGCTTACGGTGATAGTGGCGGCGGTCACGTTGGTTTTACTCGGCGCTCTTTTTTACGCGCGCGTATGCGTGTTTATTCTCATCGACGTAAGCGGCCCTTCCATGATGAACACCCTTCAAAACGGGGATATGGTGGTCGCAAACCGCAAGACGGAGCCTCGGCGCGGAGACATAATCGTCTTTTACAGCGACGGCGATGACAAGGTTCTTATAAAGCGCATAATAGGCGTCCCGGGCGACACGGTCTATTCGGTTGACGGCAGGGTATATATCGCCCAATACAATCCACAGACGGGCTCGGCAGACTCGATTGCTCTTGAGGAGGATTACGTTATGACTCAGGGCATAACGACGTTTTCCCCCGTTTACGTTGACGAAGGCGAATTTTTCGTCCTCGGCGACAATAGGGGCAACTCCAATGACAGCCGCAACTTCGGCACCATAGAAAGCAGCGATATTATCGGGGTGGTGACCCAATGGTCCCTTAGGTATAAGGACACCTTCTGGGCCTACTTTTACAGATTACTTTAAAAAAGTCGATTACGGGGCTTGATCCCCGCAAAAATATAAACCACACGCAAAAGATGATATACACAAAAAATTTTCGAAGATTAAAGGAGACTTTTTATGTCAAACAAATTCATCATTTCATCAGATAACACCTGCGACCTTTCAAAGGAGCTTATTCTTAAGCACGACGTTAAAATTATCAACGTAGGCATCACCCTTGGCGATAAGTTTTACGACGGTGTTACAGAGGAGTTAGATTCCCTGACCGTTCTCGAGTATGCTGAAAGAACGGGCGTTTTACCAAAAACGTCAGCAATTTCCGTTGATGAATATACCGATTATTTCAAAAAGCTTACTGCAAACGGCGACGGCGTAATTCATTTCTGTATTTCTTCAGGCTCATCATCCTGCTACGATCACGCCATGATGGCCGCCAAGGAATTTGAAAACGTTTTAGTTGTTGACTCCAAGCAGCTTTCATCGGGCCAGGGCCTTCTCGTTATGAAGGCTATCGACTACCGTGACGAGGGTATGGGCCTTCAGGAATGTTTTGATAAAATCGAATCCATCAAGCACAAGGCTCGCACGTCCTTCGTTCTTGACAGGCTTGATTTCCTTCACAAGGGTGGCAGATGCTCACTTTTATC
>JAFWAM010000099.1 GCA_017507595.1 Clostridia bacterium | reverse complement strand
TAAAATACCACCTTGGACCCGTCAAAGGTAAACTCCGCATCAATAAGCTTCATCTTAAGATTATGCTTGGCGATAAGCTCGTCAGCCACCTTTTTGGCGTCGGGGGCGCGCTCGATATTTTTGCGGTTTCTTTCCCAATCCTTTTCGGTTGCCTTTCTGATAACCGGCTTCAAGGGCTGGACGATCTCGCTGTCGTCAACCTCTTTATTTTCAATAACGGTGGTACCGAACTCCACCCCGCGGGCAGTTTCTACGATAACGCCGTCACCCTTATGCATAACGATATTTTTGGGATAAAAGTAATATACCTTACCCGTGTTTTTAAATCTTACACCGATAATTTTTGCCATTTGGTTTTTTCCTCCATTACAGCAAACAGTATGCTGTCAGCAAGAATAGTGCTGTTTAAGTTGAAGTGCGCGCTTCTTTCAAGGGCGTTTATACGCTCGATAATGGCGATAACCGACCCATAGCGCAGTTTTTGTGAATTTTGATAAAGCTCCTCATAGCCAAGACTTTCTCTTTTAAAGGTGAAATATTCCATTAAATTTCCTAAGACGACCTTTAAAATACTCATAAAATCCTGAAGGGAAACATTTTTAAGTCTTGCGCTGTATGACGGAAGGGTCTTGGTGTTCATTACGGTCAGAACCTCTATTGCAAGGTCCTTTATCCTTAAAAGGTCGTCGTTTTCGTAATACCTTTTAAGCTGGCCCACCTTACCGCCGCAAAGAATGGCTGAAAGCTCAAGCCGCTCTCCGGCGTAGCCCTGCCGCTTGGCAAAGCTTAAGATCTCCTCCTTGGTAAAAAGAGGGATCTCCACCACCTTTGCCCTTGACTTTATGGTGGACAAGACGGCGGAAGGCCTCTCGCAGGAAATGAGAAGATGTGTGTTTTTAGGAGGCTCCTCCAAGGTTTTTAAAAGTTTGTTCTGATTTTGGTTAAGCTCCTCAATGCGCTTGACGACGAAAAGCTTTTTGTCAAGCTCAAAGGGCCGCACGAAGCTTTGCCTGACCAGCTCGTCGGCGGAATCCGTTTTGAGCTTTCCCTCCTTTGGGAAAAGCAAAACGTCGGGGTGTGACCAGGTGTCGGTAAGCTTACATATCCTGCAGCAATCGCAAAACTCCTCGCTGTCGCACATCATAAGCTTTGCCAGCATCTTAAGATACTCCCCGTGCATATCGCCGTCCTGACAAACGACCAGATAGCCGTGGCTTAAAAGCCCGTTTTTCTTGTCGGAGGCAATTATTTTGTAGGCGGAAGACCTTTGAAGAAGCTCCCTCATTTTATCAAACCCTTATCCCTTAAAAGTGAAATTATATCCTGATGAATAGACTCTATGTCCCGCTTGCAATCGATGGAAACTATCCTTTGGGGGAATTTTTCCGCAAGAACCTTATACCCCTCGTAAACCCTTTTATGAAAGTCCATACCTGCAAGCTCCACACGGTCGGTCTTATCGGCGCCGCCCTTTCTTGAAAAAGCAAACTCCGGATCCACGTCTAAAAAGACGGTAAGATCGGGCGGGCAGTTATCCATGGCAAACTTGTTTGCCGCGCAGACAAAATCAAACCCAAGTCCCCTTGCGTAAGCCTGGTACGCCAATGAAGAATCATAGTACCTGTCAATAATGACTATCTTGCCTTCTTCAAGGGCGGGGATGACCCTTTCCTTTAAAAGCTGACACCTTGAGGCGGCATACAAAAGGGCCTCGCACTCGTCAACCATTTCTGCGTTGTCCTTGTCGAGGATAATGTGGCGTATTTTTTCGGAGATCTGGGTGCCGCCGGGCTCTCTCGTGGAGATAAAATCCTGCCCGGTTTTGTTAAGATAATCCCTTAAAAGAGCAAGCTGTGTGCTTTTGCCGCAGCCCTCTCCGCCTTCAAACGTAATCAATTTACCCTTCATAACACCTTGTTAACCGACCTATAGGCGGACTTTTCCTTTCGTTATTAAAATGCGGAGCGACCTTTGCGCCCCGCCTAAAGCTTTGCTTTTGTTATGCTAAAATCTCTTTAATGGTCATCTGATAGCTTCCGCCGGGTGCTGCGACCGTAACCGTATCGCCCACCTTTTTACCCATAAGCGCCCTGCCCACTGCAGAGTCGTTTGAGATCTTATTGGCGTAAACGTCAGCTTCAGCCGTACCGACGATCTTGTAAACTGCTTCTTCTTCCATATCGTGGTCGTAAACTTTAATTTTTACGCCCATGGAAACAACGCCCTTATCGGCGCTTTCGGCAGAATAGATAACGGCAAGCTTTAACTGTGCTTCAAGCTGCTCGATTTCGCCGGTGACCATAGCAAGCTCCGTTTTAGCTGCGTCGTATTCGGCGTTTTCGGATAAGTCGCCGAACTCACGGGCGGTTTTAAGTCTTTCGACAACCTGCGGACGCTCAACTTCAACAAGATAGTGAAGCTTTTCCTCAAGCTCGCGCTTGCCTTCTTCGCTGAGATAGATTTTTTCGTTCATTTTATACCTCCGACCAAAAGTCGTTTTTCATAAATTCCGTCCGGGGCGGATCCGCCGCCCCGCAAACGTATTATTAATTATAATATACTATAGTTTATTTGTCAAGGATTAATGAGAAATCCTTTTTGCCCTTTGCCCTTTTTTTGGCGAAAAAGCCGTTAATTGGTCTTTTCAACGAGGACTGCCTTGATTCTTCTTACCCCTGCAGAGGAGGACTGTTCCTTTTGAATGCGGAACTCGCCAAGCTCACCCGTGCGGCTTGCGTGGGGGCCGCCGCAGATCTCTTTGGAGTATTCGCCCATGGTGTAAACCTTTACCGTGTCGCCGTATCTGCTGTCAAAAACACCGATTGCGCCTTGATTTTTGGCTTCCTCAACGGACATTTCGGCCATGGTGATCTCAACGTCGGCGGCAATAGCTTCATTGACAAGCCTTTCTACCTCGGCGATCTCTTCCTTTGTCATGGGGCG
>JAFWAM010000098.1 GCA_017507595.1 Clostridia bacterium | reverse complement strand
GGCAATACCGAGGTCAAAAATATCGTTGACAACGTTACCTACGACGGTCTTGACGAGCATATGAAGAATAAGAAAAACTTCCCTGACTTTGATAAGATGATCAAAAAGGCCATTGAAGAAGCCCGGGTAAGGATGGAAATAAGAAAAGCCAAAAATATTGCCCGCGCAAAGAACTCCGCAGGCAGCACCAAGCTCGTCGGTAAGCTTGCAGATTGCTCCTCAAGAAAGGCCGCTTTAAACGAGGTCTTTATCGTAGAAGGCGACTCCGCCGGCGGCAGCGCAAAGCAGGGCCGTGACCGTACCCACCAGGCCATTCTTCCATTGAGAGGTAAGCCCCTTAACGCCGAGAAAAAGAGAATTGAAAAGATTTTGGAAAATGAAGAAATCAGGACAATAATCTCCGCCCTTGGCACGGGTATCGGCGACGATTTCAAGATGAAGGACTTAAAGTACGACAAGGTCATTATCCTTTCCGACGCCGACCAGGACGGCGCCCATATCAGGGCAATTTTGCTGACCTTCTTCTATCGCTATATGAAGCCTTTGATCCAGGAAGGCCACGTCTATATAGGCATGCCCCCCTTATACAAGGTCTTTAAAAAGGACGTCGTGGAGTACGCTTACGACGATAAGGAGCTTAAAAAGAAAATCGAGATCGTCGGCAGGGGGTATTCGCTCCAGCGCTACAAGGGCCTTGGCGAAATGAATCCTTCTCAGCTTTGGGAAACCACCATGAATCCTAAAACCCGTATGCTTATGAGGGTAACCTTAGACGACATTGCCGAGGCAGAAAGACTTATCCCGATCCTTATGGGAAGCGAATCCGAAGGCAGAAAGGCTTACATCCAGACCTATGCCGACTTTAACAAGGTGGATAACTTTGAAGCCCGTAACAATGACTAAAAATCGACCTATAAGTCGATTATCGTTAGTTTTTTAACAAAACAAAGGAACTTAAGACGATCATTTGAGGTAAATTATGGAAATTATCGAAAACGAAAAGAATATAATAAACAACCCCTTTGAGGACGTAATGCACCGGTCCATGATCCCTTATGCGGAATACGTCATTTTAGACAGGGCGATCCCAAGGGTAGAGGACGGCTTAAAGCCCGTACAAAGGCGAATTATCTATTCCATGTACGAGCAGGCCATGTATCCCGACAAGGGCTACAAAAAATCAGCGAGGGTAGTCGGTGATTGCTTGGCAAAATATCACCCCCACGGCGATACCTCCGTTTACGACGCCATGGTAAGGCTTGCCCAGCCCTACAATATGCGCATGACCTTGGTTGACGGCCAGGGTAACTTCGGTTCCATCGACGGCGACCCTGCCGCCGCAATGAGGTATACCGAGGTCAAAATGCAGCCCCTTGCCCTTGAGCTTGTCAAGGACATTGAAAAGGACACGGTCAAGTGGAATTTAAACTTTGACGACTCCTTAAAGGAGCCTGACGTTTTACCCAGCCATTATCCCAATCTTCTTGTCAACGGCGCAACGGGTATTGCGGTAGGCTTGGCCACAAACATCCCCACCCACAACCTTGGCGAGGTGATCGAGGGCGCTTGCGCCTACATCGAAAATCCTAAAATTTCCCTTGAGGAGATGATGAAGATCGTTCCCGGTCCGGACTTCCCCACGGGGGGCTATATCATCGCCGGTGAGGAGCTTAAAAAGGCCTACAGCACGGGTAAAGGCAAAATTTACATCAGGGCAAAGCTGCACGTGGAAGAAGGCGAAAAGGGCGGTAAGTCCATTATAATAACAGAGATCCCTTACACGGTCAACAAGGCCGATATGCTCAGGAAGATAGACGATATGTGCTCCGGCGCCGACGAGAAAAAGCGCAAGCCCGTTTTAGAGGATAATATCCTTTCGGTCAGCGACGAGTCTGACAGAAACGGTATGCGCGCCGTCATCCGCCTTAAAAAGGACGCCAACGTAGATAAGACCCTTGAAGCCCTTTACAAATATTCCGACCTGCAGATCTCGTTCGGTATAAACACCGTGGTCATTGCCGACGGCAAGCCCCAGCAGCTTGGTCTTTTGGATATCTTCCGTTATTATACGGAGTTCCAGCGCGAGGTCGTTTTAAGACGCACCAAGCACGACCACGAAAAGGCAAAGGAAAGGGCACATATTTTAGAAGGTCTAATTATCGCCGTCACAAACATTGACGAGGTAATAAGAATAATCAAAACCTCTCCCGACACACAGACCGCAAGACAAAACTTAAGAAAAGCCTTCAGTCTATCCGAGCGCCAGGCAAGCGCCATCCTCGACTTAAGACTTGCAAGGCTCACCAAGCTTGAGGTCAACAACCTTAAGGAGGAGCTTAAAAACCTTCTTGAGCTTATAAAGGAATACGAAGCAATTATCGCCAGCAAGCGCCGTCAGTTTGAGGTCGTCACAAGAGAAATGCGTGCCGTCAAAAAGAAATTCGGCGACGAAAGGCGTTCCGAAATCGTTTCAAACGAGAGTGAGATCAGCATTAAAAAGTCCGAGGATAAGCCGGTTATCGAAACGTGTATCGTTGGCGTAAACGCAAAGGGCAAGATAAGAAAGCTTAAGCTCCAGCAATTTAAGCGCATTACGGAAAATCAAACGCCCACCCAAAAGGACGTATTGACCTCGTATACAAAGGTTACCACAGAGGAAACCGTTTACGCCTTTTCTAACCTTGGTAACTGCTTCAAACTGGACGTTGAGGTGCTTCCGGAATCCAAGGGCAGCTTAAGCGAGGGCGTCAAGCTTGACGACGTTTGCCGCGAGGCTAAAAAGAATGAAAAGATCGTTGCGGTATTCCCCATCAAGGGTATTGAAATGCCCGAGGGCAGACTTGTCTTTATTACCAAGCAAGGTATGATAAAGGTTACGCCCTGGTCGGAATTCGCCATCATAAAGGGCTACTTCCAGGCTATGAAGGTAAAAGACGGTGACGAGATCATCACCATCGAAAAGGAAGACCCCGAAAAGACTGTTTTATATATTACCCAGCGGGGTATGAGCCTCAATATGCTCTACGACGGCATGCCGGAGCAGGGCAGGGTCGCCGGCGGCGTTAAGGGTATGACGCTGTTTGAAGGTGACGAGGTAGTTTTCGCCCGTC
>JAFWAM010000097.1 GCA_017507595.1 Clostridia bacterium | reverse complement strand
TACTTCAATCGAAAAATGGATTACAAAATTAAAAAGTACGGCGAGTGTCCTATCAAGTACGATAACGGTCAGGCGTTTATTGACTACATAAATGAAAATCGCCATTTATTAAAAAACAGGCCGCAGGTCTATCAGCACGGTGATTATCACATTGGTAATATGATGATTGACCGCAGCGACAAGCTTTACGTCATAGACTTTAACCGCAACGATTATGGTGATCCATGGGAAGAATTTAACCGCATTGTGTGGTGCGCGCAAAAATCGCACTTGTTTGCAACGGGGCTTGTTAACGGATATTTTAGCGATAACGTGCCGCCTGAATTTTGGAAATTGCTTGCGCTATACATTTCAAGTAATGCTCTTTCATCGGTATATTGGGCAATCCCTTTTGGTGAAGATGAAGTAAACGTAATGCTTAAGCAGGTGAAGGAAATCCTTTCATGGTACGATAATATGAGCAAGGATATACCCACGTGGTATAAAGGCTTGATGAAGTTTAATAATTAGTCTATAATAGGCTGCTTTCATAACAAAAAGGGAGTACCAACAGGTACTTCTTTTTTTGTATTCTCTTGCATGCTAACCTACGACACGTAGCAGTAACGCAGGCATTTATGCCGAGTAACGTACGGAGCAATAATTTGCAAAAGTGGGCCTATAGGTCGGTTATTGCATCATTTTTGCTATTTTTTGGCCAAAAAAACAAGCACAAAAAAGCGTTTTTTCGGCTGTTTTTCCTTTAAAAGATAGCCAAAAATTATTATCTATTCAACTTTTACATGTCGGTATTGACAAAGCCCTGCCAATGTGGTACAATTTTATCGATAATAAAATCACCGGGAAGTTTTTATGATTACTGAAGTCGTTGCGGCCCTCATTTTTGACGGCGACAAGATCTTAATATGTCAAAGACCCGCCCACAAGGCCCGCGGGCTTTTATGGGAGTTCGTCGGCGGCAAGGTAGAGCCGGGCGAAACCAAGCCCCAGGCCCTCGTCCGTGAGTGCCGCGAGGAGCTTGACGTCACCGTAAACGTGGGCGACGTCTTTATGAAAATTTCTCACGTGTACCCGGATATTGAGGTACGTCTTACGCTTTTTAAGGCCAAAATTTCCCAAGGCACCCCAAAAAGGCTTGAGCATAACGACATTAAATGGGTTAGTGCAGGGGAGTTTTCTCTTTACGAATTTTGCCCCGCCGACAAGGAAATTATTGCAAGAATAGAGGAGACCTTTATTAATGAAGCTTCTTAAAAGATTTCACGACAAAAGCCCCGTGTGGTTTGCCGTTTTGTGGATAATTTTATACTGTATATTAATGTCGGTTGGCGACGGCCTTTCCGCCCGCGTGGGGATTGAAAAATCCGTGACCCTCCCCATTGGCCTTGTTTTGTCAGTCCTTCTGTTTTTGTACCTTAAATCCAACGGCATTTTGCGTGAGTACGGCCTTCAGCCGTCAAAGGCGAGCCCAAAGGCAATGCTTTTTTACATTCCCGCCATCGTAATGCTTTCGGCAAACCTTTGGCACGGCGTAAGGCTTAATTACAACCCTTTAGAAACCGTTTTATACTTCCTTTCCATGCTTGCCGTCGGCTTTTTAGAGGAGGTCATCTTCCGAGGCCTGCTCTTTAATGCAATGCGCCCGTCAAGCACCAAATGGGCGGTGATCGTTTCCAGCCTGACCTTTGGCATTGGCCATCTTATTAATCTTGTAAACGGCTCCGGGGCGGAGATACTCCCAAGTCTTTTGCAGGTGGTGTACGCAGCTTGCGCCGGCTTTATGTTCGTAATGATGTATCTCAATGAAGAAAGCCTTATTCCGTGTATTGCCTTTCACGGCATATTTAACGGTTTAAGCGCCTTTACCTATGAGGGCGCCGCTACAAGCGAAGCAAGGCTTTTAACAAGCATTTTGCTTGCGATAATAACAGCCTCCTACGGCGCATACCTTGCCTTTAGGCTTAAAAAAAGAGGCGGAGCCGTTAGCTAAAAACCCGCCTATAAGCCGATTATCGGCACAAATTCAATAAAAAATCACCTTAAAGGAGTAGTTATATGCGTAAAAATTTCGGAGCAAAAACCTGGCTTTATCCAATGCCCGTGCTTATTATCGGCACCTATGACGAAAAGGGTACCCCCAACGCCATGAACGCCGCCTGGGGCGGGATTTACGACACAAATCAGGTTATGGTCTGCCTGGCGGACGATCACAAGACCACCGCAAATATAAAAAAGACGGGGGCTTTTACCGTAAGCTTTGCTACGGCAAAAACCGTGGTCCCATGCGATTACGTGGGGATAGTTTCCGGCACCGGTGTTCCCGACAAGGTCGAAAGGTCAGGGCTTACCCCCCGTCCTGCTGAGTTTGTCAACGCACCCCTTTTTGAAGAGCTTCCCATGACGGTAGAGTGCCGCCTTTTAAAGTTTAACGAGGACGGCATTTGCGTCGGCACCATCGTCAACGTTTCCGCAGAAGATTCCGTCCTAACCCCCGACGGGACGGTAGATGCAAAAAAGCTTGATCCCATCGTTTACGACAGCGCCACTCATGAATACAGACGCCTTGGCGACGTGGTAGGCAAGGCCTTTTCCGACGGAAAAAAGATAAAATAACTTTCAAATCAAAGATTAATGCGCCCCACAAAAAGGGCGCATTTTTTATGCCTTTTGCCGGCGTCAACTAATCCTTCTCCCCCCAATAAAAACCAAAAAGTGGCGGTAATCGACTTATACCGCCACTTTTTCTTTATATAAAGAATAAATTTTTTACTTAAAAAGATATTTGATGTGCCATTTATGGTACTTCTGTCGTGTTACAATAACACCATCAAAACTAAAGGAGTGTATTATGCAAATTTCAAACGGCGTTATTTGTGCATTAGACGAAACAGACAAAAACTTAATTATACCCAAGCACGTTACAGGCGCAGACTATTTTGTCGCCGACCTTGCCCTTGTGCAGGGCTTTGACAGTATAACCGTTGACAAAGATAACCGGTTTTTCATCGTACGGGACGGGTGTCTTATTATGCGCGACCAAAAAATACTTATTGCCGCCGCAAATGGCGCAAAAATTCCCGACGACGGCAGCGTGACGTCAATTGCTCCCGGCGCATTTATGTTCCGTGACGACTTAGACACAATACAAATACCTTCGCAAATTAAGACGATTGGCTACTGCGCCTTTGCAAACACAAGCCTTAAAGCCGTCGTCATTAAAGAAGGTCTTCAATCCTTAGACTGTTTTGCCTTCGCCTTTAACGATGGCCTTAAGGAGCTATTTTTGCCCAAAAGTCTTCAAACGATCACCAATCACCCCTTCCTTGAAAAGGTTCCCTTTCTCGTCAATGAAGGTTACAAAAAGACCTTGTATAAAGTTTACAAAGATAGCTGTGCCCATCGCTGGGCAATTGACAAAAAATTGCGTTACGCCTTGCGAGGGGAATAATGAATATTATTTTTCTTGATATAGACGGTGTGCTTAATACGCCCAAAACCCGTTGCCGATGCTGCGGTTATCGCGGCATCGACGATGACAAGGTCAAGGCCCTTGCCTCAATCGTCGGCGCAACAGGTGCAAAGATCGTTCTTATCTCCACCTGGAAGGATTTTTGGCAAAAGGACTATAAATCCTTTCAGGGGGAAATGGCAAACTATCTTGACAAAAAGCTAAAAAAACAAGGCCTTACCGTTACAGACAAGACCCGTGACAAAAACGGCGCGCAATATTTCAGTCGCGGTCAATCTATCCTTGACTATCTTTGCCGCCACGCGGTTAAGGATTTTTTAATCCTTGACGATTTACAGTATGACTACGACGGATGTGGTCTTACCGACAGGCTGATAAAAACCGACCCCCGCCACGGACTGACGGCCCGTTTAACCGAAAAAGCCATAGCGGCCTTATGCGCGAAAAAAACAGACGGCTATTGACACGTTAAGTCGTGTGTGATATAATATTATCCATAAAAGATGAAGAGAGGTGTTTTATGGCACAATATCAATTATCAACATTAATTAAAGAATTTGCAGATGCACAGAAAAATTTATCTAATTTTTCCCAAAATCAAAATGATGCCGCCTTAAAGAAAGCGATTGGGCTTGCCCATGCGGATATGTCCAGGCACGCCAAAGGTCACATCCCGGCCATAAAGGATGAAAGCGTTAATTGGCTCGTTAATTACTTTAAAGCCTCTAACACAAATCCCTTTCTCTTATCAGATTTTGACGCTTGGCATGAAAAAGCGTGTAATGACTACTGTCGACATATGAACCCAAAATTCAAGGGCTTTAAAATGACCGTAGGGCGCGCTCAAAAGGTTATAAATATGACCTTCAAGTATTTATATTGCATCCCCGCATACCGAGACAAATTTGAAAAAATAGTGTATAAATTACATATGGCCCTTGACAAATATACACTTAAGTGGTACAAGGACAATTTGGTAGACCCCGGTCAGAAGGGCGCCGTCCCGGAGTGGAGCAAGATAGGCAATTACCAAGATTACAAAAATATTAAAAAAGCAATATTTAAATATTTCCAAAACAATTCCTACGCTTACCAAGACAACAACGGGAGCCCTCTTCCCCCGTTTTTAGCGGAATTTATTATTTGGAAAAAAGAGCGAATATTAGAAGATTTAGGTGTTTTTAACAAAATTTTAAATGATCTTCCTAACAACAAGTGGGCCATTGAGCAATCTACAATAAACTCCCTCAAACAAGATCTTTTAAACATTGAAAAACAACTTTAACAGGAGAAATAACCATGCAGCAAACAACTTTAAAAGAACTCCCCGCGCTTTTATCCGACAAGTTGCGCGACTGTCGTGAAAGCGGCAAATTTATTAATATTGCCATTACCGCAGATGTTCCACACGAAAAGCATCTTAATAAAATTCTCAGAGATTGGGCAGAGAGCTATTCGCTTAACTTTACTTTTATACC
>JAFWAM010000096.1 GCA_017507595.1 Clostridia bacterium | reverse complement strand
TTCCGAAAAAAAGCGTGAAATCTTATCCAAGCTTATTATGGAAAGGGCCATCGCATATAAGATTTGTCTTGTCGATCACGAAAGGATAGACGAGGTAAACATCCTTAACGCCACCAAGGAGTGTATGGAGGCCTGCATCGTCGGCCTTGACGTTAAGCCCGACGTGGTCCTTATCGACGCTGTAAAGCTTGACGTCCCGTACGAAACCAAGGCAATTATAAAGGGTGACGCCAAAAGCTACACAATTGGCGCGGCCTCAATTATTGCTAAGGTCTACCGTGATAAGCTGATGGAGAAATTCCACGATGATTTTCCAGCCTATAATTTTAAAAAGAACAAAGGCTATGGCACAAAGGAGCATATTACCGCTATAAAGGAGGTTGGCCCATGCCCAATCCACAGAAGAACGTTTATAAAAAACTTTTGGGGGTCAAAGGAGAGCTAACCGCCAAAAAATATCTCAAGGATAAAGGCTATAAGATCCTTGAGGTCAACTACCGCACCAAGTTCGGCGAAGTGGATTTAATCGGCCTATACGGGGACTTTTTAGTCTTTATTGAGGTCAAAACCCGTACTGAAAAGTGTTACGGAGAGCCCTGTGAGGCAGTGGGCTTTGACAAACAACGCAGATATAGACTTGCCGCCGAGTATTATATGATGACCCATCGCGATTTGGATCTTCAGCCCCGCTTTGACGTGGTTGAAATCTTTCTTGATCAAATTAACCATATAGAGGACGCCTTTCAATGAAGATAGCAGTTACTACGGCTTCGGGCGTGGAAGCCGTTACCAAGCGAGAGCTTTTCAAGCTTGGTATTGACAATCCGCCCGCAATAAACGGCAGGATGGTTTTTGAGGGTGACGAAAAAACCCTTGCCGAGTGTAATATCCATCTTTCAACGGCAAGCCGCGTTTATATTTGGCTGGCAGAATTCAAATGCGCCGACTTTGACGCCCTTTACGATAATCTTTATCAGATCAACTGGGAAGATTACCTTTTTGAAAACGGTCAGATCGTCATTGAGCCAAAGCTTGTCGCCAGCAAGCTGACGGCATTTTCAGCAACCCAATCGGTGGCAAAAAAAGCCGTTTGTGCCAGACTTATGAAAAGCTATAAAAAGGCTTTTCTTCCCGAAAACGGCCCAAGATATACCATAGAGCTTGCCATTACCCACGACTATTGCACAGTTTTACTCAACTCCTCGGGTGAAAGCCTTCACAAGCGCGGCTACCGTCATCTTTACGGCGAGGCTCAGCTAAAGGAGACTTTAGCTTCCGCCATGATAGAACTTTCCGTCTGGAATCCTTCACGCCCCCTGGTTGACCTTTTTACAGGCACCGGCACCATCGCTATTGAAGCCGCTTTAAAGGAGAAAAATATACCCGTCGGCCTCCGCAGAAAGTTTGATTTCTTCAATTTTAAAAACTTTGATCAAAAGGCCTACGAAAGTGCAAAAAGTGAGGCTATAAGTCAGTTATCAACGGAAAAATGTCAGATAATCCACGCTTACGACGTTGACGAAAAGCAGCTTTCCTTGGCAAAAGCCCACGCAAAGAGGGCCGGGGTCTTGGATATAATTGAGTTCCATCACGCCGAAATGCAGTCCTTTAAATCCAAAGCCCTACGCGGTGTTGCCTTTGCAAATCCGCCCTACGGCGAAAGACTTGAAGACAGACCAATGATAGAAAAGCTTTACAAAGATTACGGCGCTGTCAGACGTGCCAATCCCGAGTGGTGCTACTATACCATCACACCCGTTACCGATTTCGAAAAGCTTTTCGACGCGCGCGCGGACAAAAAGCGTAAGCTGTATAACGGCCGTATAGAATGCTGTTTTTACAGCCATCTTGCGCCGTCACCTAAAAAGAACTGATTTTTAAGGGCAAGCTAAATTGCCCTTATTTTTTATGCTTTAGCATAAATAAGACTAAAAAAATTAAATTTACCACCTAATTTTACATATACTTTCCGCAAATATTTGACTAATACCGCTTTTTAGTGTATAATGTTTGCGCAAAAGTGAAAAAACGGCCTGCTTTTTTCACCTGTCCGACCCAAAGTCGGCTTTTAATACGATAAAAAATTATATCCTTAAAGGAGAATGAAATGAAATACGTTTATTTGTTTAGCGAAGGCAATGCAACCATGCGTGAGCTTTTAGGTGGTAAGGGTGCAAACCTTGCCGAAATGACACACATTGGTTTACCAGTACC
>JAFWAM010000095.1 GCA_017507595.1 Clostridia bacterium | reverse complement strand
TCATTATAATATATATTATAAAATTTTAAGTAAGGCCGACGCCGATCAGAAAAGCCCGACGATGGTGCCGTCAGATAAAACGTCGATATTTTCGGCCGCGGGACGCTTGGGTAGCCCGGGCATGGTCATAATGTCCCCTGTCAGCACGACGATAAAGCCTGCGCCTGCAGAAACCTTTACGTTTTTGACCGTTACCGTAAAGCCTGTGGGGGCGCCGAGAAGGGTTGGATCGTCAGAAAGGCTGTACTGGGTCTTGGCAATGCATACGGGAAGGCCTGAAAAGCCTAAAGATTCAAGATCGACGATCTGCTTTATGGCGTTCTTTTCGATAATGACGCCGTCGCCGCCGTAGACCTTTTTAACGACGCTTTCTATCTTCTTTGCGATGGGAAGGTCCAAGTCGTAGGAGAAATGGAGGGGCTGTGGGTTTTGACAAAGTGAAACGACCTCTTTGGCAAGGTCGGTCATGCCCTGTCCGCCTTTAGCCTAGCCGTCGGCAAGGATTGCCTTTACGCCGGCTTTTTTGCAAAGATCGATCAAAAGGGCGACTTCGCCGTCGGTGTCGGTTGGGAAACGGTTTACGGCAACCACGGTGGGCATGTTGTAAACCTTTTGCATGTTGGAAACGTGCTTGAGTAAGTTGGGTATGCCTTTTTCCAGGGCGGAAAGATTTTCCTCCTTAAGGCTGTCCTTGGGAAGACCCCCGTGCATTTTGAGGGCGCGGATGGTGGCAACGACCACTACGCAATCGGGATTGAGCCCTGCCATACGGCACTTGATGTCCAAAAACTTTTCTGCGCCGAGGTCTGCGCCAAAGCCGGCCTCCGTTATGCAGTAGTCGCTTAACGACATACCCATACGAGTTGCTAAAATTGAGTTACAGCCGTGGGCAATGTTGGCAAATGGACCGCCGTGAATGATGGCCGGGGTATGCTCCAGGGTCTGACAAAGGTTGGGCTTGATAGCTTCCTTTAAAAGTGCGGCCATGGCGCCGTGGGCCTTTAACTGACCGCAGGTAACGGGCTTGCCGTCGTAGGTGTACCCGACCACTATCCGTGAAAGCCTTGCCTTTAAGTCGTCAAGACCTGTCGACAGGCACAGCACGGCCATGATCTCGCTGGCGACGGTAATGTCAAAGCCGTCTTCCCTGGGGGTTCCGTTAGCCTTGCCGCCCAAACCGTCCACAACAAAGCGGAGCTGACGGTCGTTCATATCAACACAGCGCTTCCAGGTGATGCGCTTTACGTCAATGCCGAGGGCGTTGCCCTGCTGAACGTGGTTGTCTATCATTGCGGCGAGAAGGTTGTTGGCCGCGCCAATGGCGTGGAAGTCACCCGTAAAGTGAAGGTTGATATCCTCCATAGGAACGACCTGGGCGTAGCCGCCGCCCGCCGCACCGCCCTTAACGCCGAAGACGGGACCTAAGGATGGCTCCCTTAAGGCAACGAGGGCCTTTTTGCCGATAAGGTTAAGCCCGTCGGCAAGACCTATGGTGGTGGTCGTTTTGCCCTCACCTGCCGGGGTCGGGGTAATGGCGGTGACAAGGACCAGCTTGCCCTTAGGGGATTTTTCTATAAGATCAAGATTAAGCTTTGCTTTGTATCTGCCGTAAAGCTCGTAACGGTCTTCTTCTATGCCAAGCTTTTTGCAAATTTCGGTTATTGGCGACATAATATTGGCTTGAGCAATTTCTATATCGGTCATAAGTGTACCTCCCGTAAAAGCGGCTATAAATTTATGCCGCGCGTATTTATAAAAACTAACTTTAATTATATATTACATATCGGGCTTTGTCAATAGTGTTTTGAAAATTTAACTTAAAGTTTTTTGGCCTTCCGCGGTTTTTGCGGCTTTTTGCCTAACCGCTTAAAAAGCTTCTCTTATTGAGCCGCCCGGCAAGACAAAGGGTGTCGTAGGTGTGGCCGTTTAAAATCGGCTTGTCGGAGCCGAAAAGGGTGACCGCGTCACCTACCTTGCAGCAAGCGTCGGTCAGGTCTATCATACAATGATTCATACAAGCCTTGCCAAGAATTTTGCAAGGCACGCCGT
>JAFWAM010000094.1 GCA_017507595.1 Clostridia bacterium | reverse complement strand
GGTCTTTTTTCGCACGCCTTTATTATGCCGCCCTTGATTTTGTTAACGTCAAAGGCCTGGCGCGTGCCGTTGGTTTTAATGACCAAAATGGGGGTCGTTTCAACAGTTTCGTAAGTAGTGAAGCGTTTGCCACAATTGATACATTCACGGCGGCGGCGGATGGTTTCGCCGTCCTCGCTTGCGCGGGAGTCTATTACCTTACTCTCCTTGCAGCCGCAATAAACACATTTCATATTTACCCTCTCTCATTAGTATTTTTATAAAATAATGGCCGATAATCGGCTTATAGACCACTTTTTGCTTATATATCCGCTTTTTTTGCCCACAATAAGAATATGCTTATTTTTATTAAGATCCTTTTTGGGGTGTATTTGCTTGCAATAAATTTTTACGCCTTTATGATAGTAAAATCCCGCAAGGAAGAACTGACCGAGGCCTGCCCCACACCCAGCACGAGTAAGTTTTTGATAGCGGCCCTTTTAGGCGGCGCCATAGGCATATACGTGTCCATGTTCGTAAACAAATACGGCCTTGACAGCCTTATTATGATGGTATTTATCCCCGTCATTGCCGTCGTAAACGTATTCGTCGTGTTTATGCTGTTTCAAAAAAACTTCTGGTTTGTGGTTTAGTCCCTTGGCAGGATACCTGATTTTTTAAGGATACTGTCTATCTTCCAGACGGAAACGTCGTTTTTCCTGTGATAAAGTGTGGCGTACTTGTACGCAAGGAAGGCAATTTTTATCCTTTCGGGCTCGCCCTGGTAAAGGGCTTCCTTAAACTCGCCGTGAACGGCGACAAGGTCGGCCTTAAGAAGGTCGTTTATTTTGTACTGAAGGATTACGGAAAAGGTCTCCTCCAGCATGGCGGTGATGGTTTTTACGTCGTCGTCGCTTACTGTCTTTTCAACGGGCTTGGTAACCACCGACATGGTTGCGGGGGTGGTTTCCTGCGCCATGGCGCGGGCGGCCTTTAAAACCTCCGTCCGGAAGGGAACGAGCACCTGCATTGAAAAGTTGCGGAAGCTGTCGTCGTAGTTGGAAACGTAAAAATACTCCTCCAAAAGCTTTAAAAGGTCAATTTCCTTGGCGGAGATCTGAAAGAGAAGTGAAAACACGAGGGCGATAACGTCCCTGCTGTCGGTGGGCAGGATAAACTTACCCTTGCCGTAGCCCTTACCCTTTTGGAAGGCGCGCTGAAAGGCCCTGTCGTAATCAAAATCGTCCGTGCAATGCTCAAAGAGCTTGTAAAACAGCTTGGACGACGACAGCGAGCGCATAAGATCGGTCAGTTTTTTTTCGGTCAAAATGTATTTTGACGAAATCAAGTCGTCAACGTACCGTTGAAAATTTTCAATTGATTTGTACTTTGTCTGCATACGATCTGAAAAAGTTGCGGTCAATTTGCCCAAAAAAGCAAAAAATTAACCGAAAAACCCCTATAAATTGTGTTTACCTTACTATTGTACCACAAAATTTTATTGTTTACAAATTATTTTACAATTTTGTTGATTTTTTTATAAAAATTATGTATAATATTTACAAATAAATATATTTTAGGTTTATTATGGGCAAAATGACTGTTTTGCTCCTTTTAACTTGTACCGGAAAGCATGAAAGCATTAAGAATAAAGCTGTCCTCGTCAGACGACGTGAAGCTTTTTGAAAAGATCATCCAAAAATATCCCTTTGACATTTTTTTAAGGTCGGGGTCGTACCTTGTGGACGCAAAATCCATCCTTGGGCTTTTCAGCCTGGACCTGTCAAGGCCCATTCATATGGAAATACACGAAAGCGATTGCGACAGCCTTATTGAAGAGCTTATGCCCTTCTGCGTTTAACAAAAAAACTTTCAAGACAGATAAAAGCATTTAATAAATCAAAAATACCGCTTTGCGGGTGGGGGTCTTATGCCGGTCAGGGGCAATAATTTTATCAACAAGTTAATATTATTGTTCGTTTTCGACAAGATGGAGGTTCCCCTGTCACAGACCACCGTTGAGGAAATGTGCTGTCAGGAAAATGACTGGATAAGCTACATGGACTGTAAGCTTACCCTTGCCCATCTTATTGAGGACCAGTTTATTTACGAAATCACCACACAGGGCCCGCCCCTTTACGCCATAACGCCCAACGGGCGCGTGTGCCTTGCGGATTTCTTCGTTAATATCCCCATGTCAATAAGGGAAAGCATTTCTATCTTCGTAAAGCAAAACCGCACCAGGTACAGAAGAAAGCAGGAGTATATTTCCGACTACTTTATGAATAAGGACGGTACATACACGGTTTGCCTTAAGATAATGGAGCCTGCCGGCACCCAGCTTGACCTGAAATTTATCGTGCCCAGCCGCCAGGTTGCAAAGCACATCTACAAAAAATGGCCCGACAAGGCCGAAGGGCTTTACGCCGCTATTTACGAAAATTTGATCGACTAACCGCGATTAATTTGAAATACATCACTATAAGGAGACAAACATGCAGACTTACGCGACTAAAGGTACTTGTTCGAGACAAATTTTGTTCGACGTGAACGATAACAAAGTATACAACGTCAAATTTATCGGCGGTTGCCTCGGAAACCTTCAAGGTATTTCACGCCTTGTTGAAGGAAAGGACATTGACGAGGTAATTTCCATACTGAAAGGCGTTCGTTGCAAGGGTAATACCTCTTGCCCCGACCAGCTTGCCACTGCCCTTTTAGAGTATAAACAAAAGCAAGCAGCTCAGCAATAATCAAGCAGCCTTAAAACCTTCAGTCCGCGAAGGAGCGACCTCCCCTGCGGGCCTTTTGCGTGACCTGAGTCATACAATAATATTATAATTAATAGCAAAAAAAGAGCAAGTGAGTTAAAAACTCGGCTTGCTCTTTTATTTTGTTTGAAAATTAAATGTCGATGTCGTTGATGAAGTCAGCGTCCTTGACCTCTGCCTTGATGATGTTGGGGACCTCGATATTATCAAAGTCGATAAAGTACTTTTTGCCCTCTAAGTGGAAGCAGAGGACCTGCTGAAGGGCCGTAAAGTAAATCTGCGTCAAGGGAAGCATTATGATAACGCCTGCGCCAAGGGTAAATACGAAAACTGAAACGTTTAAGTAGATGAAAATGATCATCGAGAATATGTAAGACGCCCATACAAGCCAGAAATACTTGTTTTTAAGCCTGTTTTTAAAGAGTGAGCCAACCTTTGCACCGCTTACCGTCAACGGGCGGAAAAGGGCCGTCATTGACAGGAATACCGAATAAAGACAAACGATAATGACGATTGCAACGGCAACTGCTAAAATTGAAAGGAACTCAAACGTGAACACGAGGAAGAGATATCCGATAATAAGTGAAGCGCCTAAGGCAAGGATCTTTAAAAGGCTGTAAATGGCTTCAAAGAGGATGGATTTTTTCAGGTTGCTGAATAAGGCCTCGAAAAAGCCGAGTCTTGAGCAGGTTGACATTTTGGCGTGCAAAATGGCGGAAACCGTATAGGAGCAGATAGATGAAATAACAAGGAAGATATAAGCCCCTACACCTGCCAAAATCATAAGCCATACGTAGTCTGCAAAGCGGTCCTTTACCACCTCAACGATAAGCTGGAAGCTTGCCTTGAAGTCGACGCTGGTATCCATATGACCGGAAATAAAGTTGTGCCAATAGGTCTTTATGTCGCCTATAAAGCCCTGCACCGCGGGATGAGCCAGAACCCTTTCAATAACGCCGTGGAAGCAAAGGTACATGACAGCAAAGCCGATAACCATGGTTATCACGCGGTAAAGCATGGTTTTAAAGGTAATGTTCAGGTTGTTGATAAGCACCCTTAAAGTGTTTTTAATTAACATAATTCACCTTGTTTTATAAAATTAAATTTGATCGGACGGGCACGCCCCTTTTTTAAGGGGATATAAGCAAAAGGACCGCAATAATATCGGTCCTTGAACTAAAGCGGGTTCTCGCCCGACTGTTATTTACTTTTTGTTAACGGTAAGGGTCTTTGCGGCTTCCTTTGGCTTGATGCACAAAATAACGATAATAGCAACGAAGCAAAGAACTGCTATGCCTAAAAATACCATTGACTGCCAGTTGTAATACCAGAACTGAGTTTCCAAAACGACCTTTTTGTATTCGCTTTGAGCGGCAATGGGCTTGGAAACAACAGCAGTTTCCATATTGGCACCGTCAACGACTAAAAGCTGTACGTAATAGTAGCCTTTTTTAAGAGGCTTGAAGGACTTAGCGGAGGAGTTGAAGAGGTTTGCTTCTTCAAAGCCGTTGTCTAAGGTAACCTCAGTTGCCTCGGTGGTGATCTTTTCACAGTATTCAGCGTTGGTAAGTGAGCCCTGCTCAATTAAATTTTCGCTGTAATATAAAGTGTAAACCGTTGAGTAGTTTGATGCGGTGATGGTGAAGCATTCAACGGAATATACCATGTTGATGTATGCCTTTTCGCTTACGCCGACAGCAACCTCGGGCTTAGCGGCAACGTCTACGCGGAAGGTAAATACGGGGATAACGACTGCACCAACGGGGTTGCCGTTGCTGTCAGCATTTTTCCAGCCCTCGTCGGTCAAAACGAGATCGGCAGTGGACATACCGTTATTCATGGTGTCCTTAAAGAGTACGTAATAGCTGTAGTCGCCTACTGCGGTAACGTCGATCTTTGCCGTGCCGGTGGAGATATCCTTTGAGGAATAGCTTGTACCCTGTGGTGTGGAATAGTAAAGGGTAGCCTTTAAGGATGAGTAATCAAAGTATTCGGAATCAATAAGATCCTTAAGGGAAGGAACGAGGAAATCGTCGTTGACCTGGATAGGTCTCTTGTCGATCTGGCCGTCGTCGTCGCCGTCAGATTCTTCACCGTCGGTAACGGTTAAAGATTCCTGGATCTTTGCCTTGTATGCGTCGATGCCTGCTAAGTTATAGGAAATGCTTTCGTCGGTGGGCTGACCGGTTGTGTCAACCACGAAGGAAAGCTCTAAAGCGCCGGATTCGGTGTTGTAAACCTCTAAGGTGTACTGTGCGGCTTCCAAAAACTCAATGGTGCTACCATCGGTTGCAAAGCCGGCCTGCTTCTGGGCTTCAACGGCTGCGCTGTCTTTTTTAACCTCAGCGCCGTTGCAGTTAACCGTTCTGCCGTCGGTAACGGAGGTCTTGCCTGTTAAGGGCTGGAGGCCTGCGTCGCTTAAAACGTATGAAAGTGAATATTCAAAGGCGTTAAGCTTGTTTACGGTTACGGTTGCAGCGGAAGCAGCCTGTGGGCTAAAATAGTTGATGCCAAAGCATGCTACTGCAAGAAAAACTAATGCGATTGCCAGTAATAATTTGCGTTTCATTTGAAGTAAAACTCCTTGAGCGGTGGCTTTGCCACCAACGTGTACTAATAAATCTATTCTATTTTACACTTGCTTTTGACATTTGTCAAACCATTGAACGGCTCAAACCGTTTTTTTAGCCTATAAATTGTGAAAAAGAATAAATAAAAGACAAATACAGGCTTTGTTTGGCGGCCCATAGGGCCATTTTTGACCGAGCGGGGCTTTTTTGCGCCGCCTCAGTCGTAAATGAGTATGTCGTCGGTGATAGTGAATTCGTTCCAGGGGCGGACCTCCTTTGGGGGCTCGATCTTAAAGACCATCCTTTCCTTGGAAACGGGGTGGTTGAAGGCAAGGCTTGTGGACCAAAGGGCTATCTTACCCTTTACTGCCCTTTCGCCGCCGTAGCGCATATCGCCGTAAACGGGGGTGCCCATGTGGGCCATCTGTACCCTTATCTGATGGGTCCTGCCCGTATGGAGCTTAACAAGCAGTAAGGAAAGGTCCTTTTCCGCTGCACGGGCCATTACCCTGTATTCAAGCTCTGCAAACTTGGCGCCCTCAACGGTCTGGGGACAGACGTAAACCATGTTGTTTACGGGGTTTTTCTTCATGTAATCGGTAAGGGTTGCCCTTTCCTCACGGGGGGCACCCATAACGACGGTCAAATATTTCTTTTCAAACTCACCGTTACGGATCTGCTCGCTGAGTCTTGACGCCGCTTTGGAGCTTTTTGCGTAAACCATTACGCCGCCCGTGACCCTGTCAAGCCTGTGTACGAGGCCGACGTAGACGTTGCCGGGCTTATTTTCCTTGACCTTGATGTAGTCTTTGACCATGGTCAAAAGGTCGGTATCCCCGGTGACGTCCTCACAGCAGGGCATGTTTTGCGGTTTTAACACTACGATAACGTGATTGTCCTCGTAAAGGACTACTAAATTTTCCTTATCCATTGATAAACATCCCTCCTGCGCCGCAAGGCAGCTTTATTCCTTCTTCTGTGGGGAGGCCAACCTCGTAGGCCTCTACCCGTCCCCTGCCGCCCTTGACGGCCAGGGTCAAAATGTTGTCAAGCACCATGGGCTGAAGACCCGTGGTATAGCTGTTGATAAGGAAGAACAAAGGATCGTCAGACATTACCTGAGCGCACAGCTTGACAAAGTCAAAAAGCTGATCCTCTATCTTCCACATTTCGCCGTTGGGGCCCCTGCCGTAGCTGGGCGGATCCATAATTATTGCGTCGTATTTTTTGCCGCGGCGGATCTCCCTTTTGACAAACTTGACGCAGTCGTCAATAATGAACCTTACCGGGCGATCGCCAAGATTGGAAAGCCTTACGTTTTCACCTGCCCTTTCCACCATGCCGCGGCTTGCGTCAACGTGACATACGGAAGCCCCTGCATCAAGAAGCGCGCAGGTGGCCCCGCCCGTGTAGGCAAAAAGGTTAAGTGCGGATATAGGTCGGTTAGCGCCCTTTATAAGGTTTGACATCTTGTCCCAATTGGCGGCCTGTTCGGGAAAAAGCCCCGTGTGCTTGAAGCCCATTGGCTTGACCTTGAAGTTAAGGTTTTTATACGACACGACCCATTCGTCGGGGATCTTTTTGAAATATTCCCACTTGCCGCCGCCCTTGTCGCTTCTTAAATAGCGGGCGTGGACGGGCCTTTCAAAGATATTGGTTTGAGACTTCCAGATGACCTGGGGGTCGGGGCGCAGAAGGATAACGTCCTTCCAGCGCTCCATCTTATACCCGTCGCCCGTGGCGATAACGGAATAATCCTTCCAATCGTTAGCTAAAATCATAAATTCCTTTCAAATATTTGCGATAAAAATTGATTTTTTGGTAATAATCGGCTTATAGGCCAACTTTTTCAACGGCAAGGGTAAACCCTTCGCCATTTAAGTCCCATTCCTTGACGTAGCCGTTTAACTCGCCGCAAACGACCTTTTCACCGAGGACGGTCTTGGCGATAACGTCGCCGTAGGCTGATAATATCTCGCCCATTTTACCGTCTGCCTTATAGTAAAGGTTGATGCGGTCGGTAACGTTGAAGCCGGCTTCCTTTCGCATGGTCTGTACCCTTGAGATGACCTCGCGGACGAGGCCTTCGGCGATAAGCTCCTCAGTAAGGTTTGCGTCCAATACGACCGTGTTGCCGTTTTCGCTGGCGGAAACGTACCCTGCCTTGCTCTCCGTAGAGATGAGCAGGTCGCTTTCCTCAAATACGACGGAGGTATCGCCTAAAACGACCGTATAGGAGCCGTTCTTTCTTACCTCGCTGACGACCTCCTGAGCGTTGCAGGTGTCAAGGAACTGTCTTATTGCACCAAGCTTTGCACCGTACTTGGGCCCTAAGGTCTTAAGCTGTGGCTTGAGCTTGTAGTTGATAAATTCAGATGAGTCGGTCAATACCTCAAACTCCTTGACGTTAAGCTCGTCACGGGCAATCTGATACATTTCGTCGGAAAGCTCCGTATTGCCGCCGACCGAGAAGTAAAGCTTCTGAAGGGGCTGACGGTTTTTGATGTTGGAGGAGCTTCTTGCGGCGCGGCCCAATACTACCATGCTTTCAACAACCTGCATATCGTTTTCAAGCTTAAGGTCGATCAAGCTTTCGTCGCATACGGGGAAGGAACAGAGGTGGACTGATTTGGGGGCGTCCTTATAGAACTGAGGTACTAAGTTGAGATAGATATTTTCCGCAATATAAGGCGTGAACGGTGCGGTAAGCTTTGCAAAGGTGGTCAATACCGTATAAAGGGTGGTATAAGCGGCCTCCTTATCCTTGGTCATGCCCGTGCCCCAGTATCTTTCACGGCAGCGGCGGATGTACCAGTTGGAAAGCTCGTCCACGAAGGACTGCATAAGCCTTGCGCTTTCAAAGATCTTATATTCATTAAGGTTTTGGTCAACCGTCTTAACCAGTGAGTTAAGCTTTGACAAAAGCCATTTATCCATTACGGTAAGGGCGCAACCATCTAAGGTGTACTTGGAAGGATCGTACTTGTCGATATCTGCGTATAAAACGAAGAAGGCGTAAGCGTTCCAAAGGGTGCCCATATACTTGGCCTGGCACTCTGAAACGGCCTTTTCGTAGAACCTGGAGGGAAGCCATGGTGCCGATGAGGTGTAGAAATACCACCTTACTGCGTCTGCGCCCTGCTTGTCAAGAATGGTCCAGGGATCGACTACGTGGCCAAGATGCTTGCTCATCTTGAGGCCCTTTTCGTCGTTGACGTGCCCTAAAACGATACAGTTTTTAAAGGGCGCCTTGTCAAATAATATGGTGGAGATGGCTAAAAGCACGTAGAACCAGCCGCGGGTCTGGTCGATAGCCTCGCTGATAAAGTCTGCGGGGAAGTGCTTTTCAAAAAGCTCCTTATTTTCAAATGGGTAATGGAACTGGGCAAAGGGCATGGAGCCGGAATCGTACCAGCAGTCGATAACCTCCTTTACCCTGTGCATTTCGTGACCGCACTTGTCACACTTCATGGTGAGCTTGTCAACGAAGGGACGGTGAAGCTCCACGTCGCCCTCTACGCCACATTTTTCCTTAAGCTCCGCCTTGGAGCCGATTACCTCAAAGTGGCCGCAATCGGGACATTGCCATACGGGGAGTGGTGTACCCCAATACCTTTCACGGGATAAGCCCCAGTCGACTACGTTTTCAAGGAAGTTCCCCATACGGCCCGATTTGATGGTTTCGGGCATCCAGTTGACGGAGTTGTTGGATCTTATAAGCTTATCCTTAACGGCCGTGGTCTTTACGAACCAGCTTGAACGGGCGTAATATAAAAGGGGCGTGTTGCAGCGCCAGCAGAAGGGATAGGAGTGCTCAAACATTTCCTCCTTGAACAAAAGTCCCCTTTGGCTTAAGTCCTTTATGATGACCTTGTCGGCGTCCTTACAGAACATACCTGCGCAAACGGTGACCTCTTCCTTCATTTTGCCGCGATCGTCAACCATCTGAACGAAGGGAAGGTCATAGCTAGTCCCTACCCTGCCGTCGTCAACGCCAAATGCGGGGGCAATGTGAACGATACCCGTACCGTCGGTTAAGGTTACGTAATCGTCGTTGGTGATAAAGAAGGCCTTTTCCCTGAAGGTGCCTACGGCGCAGTCAAAAAGAGGCTCGTACTCTACACGCTCGTAATCGGAGCCCTTCTTTGTGGAAAGAACGGTGTAATTTTCAAATAATTTGGAAACGAGGGCCTGGGCAAGGATATACTTGCAGCCGTCCTCGGCGGAAATTTCAACGTAGTCCTCGTTGGCGTTCATACAAAGGGCAACGTTGGAAGGAAGGGTCCAGGGTGTGGTCGTCCAGGCGAGGAAGTAAGTGTTTTCCTCATTTTTGACCTTGAACTTAACGTAGACGGATTTTTCCTTAACATCCTTATAGCCTTGGGCTACCTCGTGGGAGGCAAGTGCCGTGCCGCAGCGTGGGCAGTATGGCACGATCTTGTGACCCTTGTATAAAAGGCCCTTTTTGTGGATTTCCTTCAAGGACCACCAAACGGATTCAATATAGTCGTCGTGATAGGTAACGTAAGGGGTTTCCATATCCACCCAGTAGCCTAAACGCTCACTCATGACCTTCCACTCGTTGGAATACTTCCAGACGGATTTCTTGCACTCTGCAATAAAGGGCTCTATACCGAACTTTTCAATGTCCTGCTTGCCGTCGAGGCCAAGCTTCTTTTCAATTTCAAGCTCTACGGGAAGACCGTGGGTATCCCAGCCGGCCTTTCTTAAAACGTGCTTGCCTTTCATGGTTTGATAGCGAGGGATAATATCCTTCATTACACGGGTCAATACGTGACCGATATGGGGCTTGCCATTGGCTGTTGGCGGGCCGTCGTAAAAGCAGAATTCCTGTCCGCCTTCGGTATTTTTGATGGATTCTTCAAAAACGTTGTTTTCTTCCCAAAATTTTGCAACCTCTTTTTCCCTTTGCAAAAAGTCAAGATTGGTGTCAACTTTTTTATACATAAATCTTCTCCTTTAAGGAAATAATTATTAACTGTTTCAGCGGGCGGCGGCCGTGAAAAATAAAAAAACCGCCTCCATAACAGAGACGGGGTTAACCGCGGTACCACTCCGATTCGCAAAAGCGCACTCAAATAAGGGTTGGTCGGCCCTTGACCGGTCACCTATTGCGCCCGCAAAAAATGCCACGCTTTCGGCAACTTGCTACGGAAGGATACCCCGTGCACGCTGCCTTACAGTCTTTCACCGTCACTGCTCGCTAATAAGCGCTTTTGCACGAAACTTGTTTCCGATAATCGCAAAATTATTTATATTATCTTAAAAGATAACATAATTTTAACAAATAAACAGTCCAAAGTAAAGCAAATTGGGGGCAAAACAGTTGATTTTTTTCCCTCTTTAGTATAAAATAATTACTGCCGTGCTAGGTGGGGAGCTAGCGGTGCCCTCTACCTGCAATCCGCTACAGCAGGGCTGAAGGTCCTTCTCGGTTTTCCGTATGGTTGGCCGGGCCAGACAAGGGGTGTTGATATTAAGGTCTTGTGCAACGGTTGTTTGCGAACCGTGTCAGGATAGGGATATAGCAGCACTAAACAATTCGTACCGTGTGCCATAAGGGTGCTTTAAAGGAGCTACCTATCGGGTTTTCGCTTCGGTGCGGACTATCAAAAAGGAATGCACGGCTTAAAGAAAATTAACGGTTGCTTTATTTAAGCGGCCGTTTTTTTGATGCTTTTTTACTCCTTTTATTAACAAAAATAGGCCGATAATCGGCTTATACGCCCACTTTTTTAAATCATATGCCCGCCGCCCGAATAAAGGCAAGCGCCAAAATAAATAAAGGTGTTGACATTGGGACAATATTGTGATATAATTTGGTTTACCTTAATATACTTAAGAGGTGATTTTTTTATGGAAATGAAAAAACTTGATAAAAATGCTTTGATCTATTGGTATATTTCACATACCTTTCTTACCCTACTTATATGGATACCCTTTATATTGGTTGGGATTTTAGCGCCCGTTGATACAGCCAAAATCGTACTGCTTATCGTGCTCGGTCT
>JAFWAM010000093.1 GCA_017507595.1 Clostridia bacterium | reverse complement strand
ATGCCTTGGCAAGGTCAACCGCAAAGCGGGTGACGTAACAGGGCTCGTACTTTTCGGCGGCACTTTTGACAACGTCGGGGAAGGTTTCCAAAAGGGTGCAAACGGCAAACTCATCGTCGTTGACGGAGATTTTTGACATGTCAAAATCCTCCCTTATCCCCTGCGCCCTTGAAATAACGCTGTTGCACCTTGCGGCTGTGTACTGGCAATATGGGCCCGTTTCACCGTCAAAGTTAAGCACCTTGTCATAGCTGAAAACAACGTCCTTTATCTTATTGTTGTAAAGCATGCCGAATACTGCTGCGCCAACGCCGACGAGGCGTGCAGTTTCCTCCTTGCCCTCAAGGTTAGGATTCTTTTCATTGATAATTTCCGTTGCCTTTTCGATGCAACGGTTTAAAACGTCCTCTAAAAGTACGACCTTGCCCTTGCGGGTGCTCATGGAGCCCGATTCAAGGGATACCATACCGTAAGCTACGTGGACCATGTCCTTGGCCCAGGGTTTACCTAAAAGCTCCAACACTTTGAAAAACTGCTGGAAGTGAAGATTTTGCTGGTAAGCAACCACGTAAAGGCACTTATCAAAGTCGTAGGTATTTTTGCGATAAAAGGCCGCAGCCATATCCCTGGTCGCGTAAAGGCTTGCCCCGTCGGAGCGGAGTATGATGCACGGCGGCATGTCGTAATCTGACAAATCGACCACCTGTGCGCCCTGACTTTCTACGAGAAGACCCTTTGCCTTAAGCTCCTCAACGACGGGGGTCATCTTGTCGTTGTAAAAGCTTTCACCCGCGTAGGAGTCAAAGGTGACGTCCAGCATTTTATAGATTTTATCAATTTCCTTTAAGGTGATGTCCTTGAAGTAGTTGAAAAGCCTTAAGGCCTCCTCCTCACCGTCCTCGATCTGCTTAAAATACGCCCTTGCCTGATCGTCCAGGGAGGGATCATTTTCAGCCTCTTCGTGATACTTGACGTAAAGACGTGTAAGCTCCTTTAACCCTTCAGCCTCAACGACAGCGGGATCGCCCCAGGTCTTGTAGGCGTAAATAAGCTTGCCGAACTGGGTTCCGTAATCCCCAAGGTGGTTAATACCAACCACGTTGTAGCCCAAAAACTTGTAAATGCGGTAAAGGGCCGCGCCGATAACGGTGGTGGAAAGGTGTCCGATATGGAAGGGCTTGGCAATATTGATGGACGAATAGTCAATGCAGACGGTCTTGCCGTTGCCAATAGTTGACGCGCCGTAGTCCTCGCCCTCGCCCAAAACCTTGTCAAGAAGATCCTTGACAAAGCCCGATCTGTCAAGACGGAAGTTAAGATACCCCCCTACTGCCTCGCAAGAGGAAATACCGCACCCTAAGGGGAAGCTTTCGCTAAGCTCCTTCGCAATGAGGGGCGGGGCCTTTCTTAAGGCCTTGGAAAATTTAAAGCAAGGAAGGGCGTAGTCGCCTACCTCCTTTGTGGGGGGGACTTCAATAAAGGACTGAACGTCCTCCGTTGAAAAGCCTTCAATGTTAATATTTTTTGCGATCTGATACTTGTAATCCATAAAAATCTGTCCGTATGCTAAACTTTGTATATTCTTAAATATTTTAACACATATAAATTAAAATTACAACAAATAAGATTGAAAAAAAACTTTATTTGTGATATATTATAAATACTTTACAGGAGAATTATCTATGAAATTAGGTGTTGTTGGTCTTCCCAACGTAGGAAAATCCACTTTATTTAACGCAATTACCCACGCCGGCGCAATGGCGGCGAACTTCCCCTTCTGCACCATAGAGCCAAACGTTGGCGTCGTTGCAGTACCCGACGAAAGGCTTGACAAGCTTGCCGCCCTTTATAACTCTAAAAAAATCGTCCCCGCCACCATTGAGTTTGTGGACATTGCCGGCCTTGTTAAAGGCGCGTCCCGCGGGGAGGGGCTT
>JAFWAM010000092.1 GCA_017507595.1 Clostridia bacterium | reverse complement strand
TTTTAACAAAAACCTTAAAAAGACTTTACTATCTTATTATTTTAATATATAATATATATTAAATTTAATGCGCGCGTGCGTGCGTGTCAAAAAATCAAATAAGCGCATGATTTTCGCGCAAAAACAAAAAAGAGGTAGATTTGATATGTCAACCGAAAACAAGATCCAGACAAACTACGGCGAAGAGCAGATCCAGGTTTTAGAAGGGCTTGATCCCGTCCGTAAAAGACCGGGTATGTACATTGGCTCAACAGACAGCCGTGGGCTTCACCATCTCGTGCAGGAGATCGTCGACAACTCCATTGACGAGGCCCTTGCAGGATACTGCGATACCATTACCGTAACCATCAACAAGGACGGCTCATGCTCGATAACGGATAACGGCAGGGGTATCCTCACGGATATTCACCACGGCGAGGGTATCTCCGCGGTAGAGGTCGTTTTGACAAAGCTCCACGCCGGCGGTAAGTTCGGCGGCGGCGGATATAAAATTTCCGGCGGCCTTCACGGCGTTGGTCTTTCGGTTGTTAACGCCCTTTCAGAGTGGCTTGAGGTTGAAGTTTTCCAAAAGGGCAAGCACTTTAAGCAGACCTATAACAGGGGCATTCCCCAGCGCCGTCTGGCGGTGGTAGGGGACTCCGACGTGACGGGCACCAAGGTAACCTTTATGCCCGATGGCGAAATTTTTGAAACCTTGGAGTTTTCTTATGAGAACCTTAAGGTCAGACTTCGCGAGCTTTGTTATCTCAACAAGGGCTTAAGGATCATAATAAGCGATTTAAGGGGCGAGACGGAAAGGCGTGACGAATTCTGCTACGAAGGGGGCATTGTCCATTTCGTGGAAGATTTAAACGTCAATAAGACCGTTCTTTTAGACGCGCCCATTTATCTTGAAAAGCATTACGGGGACAACGTTGTTGAAATCGCATTACAGTATAACGATTCCTACACGGAAACGGTTTTCGCCTTTGCCAACAACATCAACACCGAGGAGGGCGGCGCCCACGTTGACGGCTTTAAGACCTCCTTATCCAAGCTTATAAACGAATACGCCCACAGCCTCAATATCATCAAGGATGACGACAAGCTTTCGGGCGAGGACGTAAGAGAAGGCCTTACGGCGGTTATTTCCGTCAAGCTTCCCGAGCCTCAGTTTGAGGGTCAGACCAAAACAAAGCTTGGCAACAGCGAGATGAGGGGGCTCGTTTCCAAGGCCATGCAGGAGGCCGTCGGTGCCTTCCTCGAGGAAAACCCCTTAAAGGCAAAGGAAATTATTTTAAAATCAGTTACCGCAAAAAGGGCGAGGGAGGCTGCAAGAAAGGCCCGTGAGGCAACGAGAAAGTCCGCCTTTGAAGGCTCAGCACTTCCCGGAAAGCTTGCTGACTGCTCCGAAAAGAACGCAGAGTTCTGCGAGATATTCCTCGTTGAGGGCGACTCCGCAGGCGGTACGGCAAAGCAGGGCAGGGACAGAAGGTTCCAGGCCATTTTACCCCTTCGCGGTAAGATACTCAACGTAGAAAAGGCAAGGATAAACAGGGTTTTGGAAAATGAAGAGATCAAAGCCATGATAACGGCCTTTGGCGGCGGCATGCAGGAAGAATTTGACGTTACCAAGTTAAGATACGACCGCATCATTTGTATGACGGACGCCGACGTTGACGGCAGCCACATCAGGATACTTCTTCTTACCTTCTTCTTCAGATATATGCGTCCGCTTATCGAGCAGGGCCACGTATATATCGCGCAACCGCCCTTATACAAGGTAACCAAAAACAAGGTGGACAATTACTTCTACAGCGATAAGGAGCTTAGTGACTTCCTTGCGGAAAACGGCAAGTGCGACATCCAGCGCTACAAAGGTCTTGGTGAAATGAACGCAGAGCAGCTTTGGGAAACCACCATGAACCCCGCAACCCGTACCATGCTTCGCGTCACTATGGAGGACGCCATGAAGGCAGACAATATCTTTACTCTTTTAATGGGTGACGAGGCCGAGCCAAGAAGGGCATTTATCGAAGAAAACGCCAAGGACGTTGGCGAGCTTGACATTTAGTTTTCGGGCGGAGGATTTTTAAGATTATGGCTAAAAAACAATTGAGTCCTGAATTAACCCAGGAATTTAAAAAGACCCTTGAGCAGACCAAGGTCATAAATATCGAAGTCGATAAAGAAATGAAGCGTTCCTTTATGGCGTACGCCATGGCGGTAAACGTTTCACGCGCCATCCCCGACGTAAGGGACGGCTTAAAGCCCGTTCACAGAAGAATTTTATATTCCATGAACGAAATCGGCCTTACCCCCGACAAGGCGTACAAAAAATGCGCCACCATCGTCGGTGACGTTTTAGGTAAGTACCACCCCCACGGCGACAGCTCGGTTTACGACGCCCTCGTCAGACTTGCACAAAACTTTTCAATAAACCTCCCCTTGGTTGACGGCCACGGCAACTTCGGTTCGGTTGACGGTGACCCACCTGCCGCTTACCGTTATACGGAAGCCAGGATGAGCAAGCTTGCCTTGGAGATGCTTCGCGATATCGACAAGGAAACTGTTGATTTTTATCCCAACTTTGACGATACAAGAATGCAGCCGACCGTTTTGCCCGCAAGGATACCCAACCTTTTGGTAAACGGCTCTGACGGTATTGCCGTCGGTATGGCGACCAATATCCCTCCCCATAACTTAAACGAGGTTATCAACGGCGTTATCGCCCTTATTGATAATCCTGAGATCACCATTGAAGAGCTTATGGAGCATATCCCCGCCCCCGATTATCCCACGGGCGCAATGCTTCTCGGCAGGGCAGGCATCAAGCAGGCCTATATGACGGGCAGGGGCAGCTATATATTACGCTCCAAATGCGAATTTGAGGAATTCAACAACGGTACCCGTACAAGGATCATCGTCAATGAAATTCCTTACCAGGTAAACAAGCAAAAGCTTATTGAAACTATCGCCGACATGGTCAAGACCAAGAGGCTTGAAGGCATATCCGATATCAACGACGAGTCCGACCGTCAGGGTATGCGTATCGTTATCGAGGTCAAAAAGGATGCAAATCCCCAGGTAGTTTTAAATTCATTATACAAGCACACGGCCCTCCAAAGCAGCGACGGCATAACTCTTCTTGCCCTCGTGGACGGTGAGCCAAAGATCCTCAATCTTAAGCGCATTTTAGAGGAATACGTCAAGCACCAGGTTTCCGTTACGGAAAGAAAGACCAGGTTTGACCTTAACAAGACGCAGGAAAGACAGCATATCGTCAAAGGCCTTGTTATTGCCCTTACCGACATTGACGAGGTAATCGCAATCATCAAGCGTTCAAAAGACAGATACGAGGCTGCCGCCAACTTAATGTCCCACTTTAACCTTTCCGAAAAGCAGGCTAACGCCATTTTGGAAATGAGGCTCCAAAGGCTTACCTCGTTGGAGGTTGAAAAGCTTAAGGAAGAGCTTGCCGAGCTTGACAGGATAATCGCAGACCTTACCGATATACTCCAAAAGCCCGAAAGGATCATGGTTATCGTTAAGGAAGACCTTATCCACATTAAGGAAAAATACGTTACGCCAAGAAAAACCGAGCTTTCCTACGATCCCTCCTCCATTGAGGACGCCGATCTTATCGCAAGGGAAGACGTTGTCATTTCACTTACCCACTCCGGCTACATCAAGAGATTGCCCGTCACCGAATACAGGTCACAGCGCCGCGGCGGCAGGGGCGTCACCGCCCACAAGCCCAAGGAAGAGGACTTCGTTGAAAGGATGTTCGTTTCCTCAACCCACGATACACTTCTCTTCTTCACCAACTACGGCAAGGTTTACTCTGCAGTTGCGTTTACCATTCCCGAGGCCCAGAGGGCGGCAAGGGGACGCGCGCTGGTTAACCTCCTGCAGCTTTCCGACGGTGAAAGGGTCACCTCGGTTATCCCCAGAAAGGAGGGTGCAGAGGGCTACATCGCCATGGCAACCAAGGGCGGCCTGATCAAAAAGACGGCCCTTAAGGAATTTGACAGCATCAGAAGAACCGGTAAGATCGCCATCAGCCTCAACGAGGGCGACGAGCTTATTTCCGTTGACTTTACCTCCGGTGAAAACGAAATTATCATTGCATCTCACTGCGGTAAGTGTATCCGCTTTGCCGAAAGTGACGTTCGTCCTACCGGCCGTGACACGCAGGGCGTTAAGTCCATTGAGCTTGACGGTGACGATTACGTCGTTGACATGCTCGTTTTGAAGGAAGGCTACGACATACTAACCATTTCCAACAACGGCTTCGGAAAGAGAAGTGACGTAAGCGACTATCGCCTGCAGAACCGTGGCGGCAAGGGCATCAAGGCCGGCGTCTTTAACGAAAAGACAGGCAAGCTTGCAAACCTTAAGCAGGTCGTTGACGGTGAAGACATTATGATTATCACCGACACGGGCACCATCATAAGGATCCACGCAGACGAGATCTCCAAGATAGGCCGCGATACCAAGGGCGTTATCGTTATGCGTACCGACGACGGCGCTCAAGTTGCGACCATCTCCATCGCCCCGAGAGAGGATGACGAGCTTCCTGAAGGCTTAGAGGTTGAAGAAGCTTCAGAGGGTGAAAATTTGGAAGGAGCAGGTGAAGAAGCACCCGTCCAAACAGAGGAATAATCGTTTTTTAAAACGGTTTAGCAAAAATAAAAATGCGTAAGCGAAATTTTATCGCTTACGCATTATTTTTTTAAAAAAGTCCTTCTATAGGTCGGTTATCTGCTGTTTTTTGGTTGACTTTTCCTTAAATTTTATGGCGTAAATCAGTCTTGGTCGGTTAAATCGCTGCATTATCACAAAGAAAAGGTCAATTAAAAAAGCAAATATTGAGGTCAATAAGAAAACTAAAAACGATCCGAAAAAGACAGTCCCAAGGATTGGTAAAAAGCTTAAAACACGAATTGCGGTGTGGACGACCTCTGCCTGGCAGGATGCCATAACAAGCTCCTCAAGGGTGTGCTTGCTTATGTCAAAGGTATCCGGGTCAAAGGTTGGCATGAAGGCCTTCCAGTTTTTTACCCTCAAAAATTTATAGAGCTTTTTTTCAAATGGCCTTGGCGAAAAGATCTTCAAACGGTAGTTGATTTTGTTGTGAAAGATGCCGTCAATAAAAAACCCAACCACAAGCCGCATTAAAAAGTGGTAAAGTATGGTAACAAAGGTTATGGAAAGGCTTAGCAGAAATGACCTGTTAAAAACAAAATACAGGATAAGACAGGGCAAAAAAATTACAAAAAATATGCCTGTCAAGATAAACATTTTCTTTTTCATACTATTCAAGGGGCTTGTTGTGGTGACCGAGCGTAAAGTTGTCCACCGTTGATTTTAAGGTGGCAAGGTCGCTCTTTTTCAGGTACGTACGCTTTAAATTTGTGTCAACGTCGATTAAATTGAACACCTTGTTGCCGTTAAAATCTGTGACGAGAAGGGAACAGTTGTAAACCTCAAAGCGGCAGGAGGAAAGCTTCACCCGGCGCAAGGGGAACTGTCTTTCACCGTCAAAAAGGTGCGCCCCCTTTTTATAGGGACAACTATCACACGTCTTTTTAAAGGGACAGTAGCAAAGGTCCATTACCTTTATCCGGC
>JAFWAM010000091.1 GCA_017507595.1 Clostridia bacterium | reverse complement strand
TATCAATCACCTTAACGAGCATCTTTCTTTAAACAAGCACGACAACCACTCAAGACGCGGTCTTTTAAAGATGGTAGGTCGCAGAAAGGGCTTACTTGACTATCTCAAGTCACAGGATATCGAAAAGTACAGAGACCTTATTAAGAGACTCAACCTTAGAAAGTAATTCAAAAAAACGGGGGGCGATTTTACGCACCCCTTTTTTTCTTCACTTTCCGTTTAACAGGGCCTTAAAAGAGGCATATTTTAATCAGGCATTACCGCTGCGCGAGGCGCCCGGCGTTTCCAAAGAATAGAGTTAAAGTTAGAAAAGGAGAAAAAATGTTAGAAAATCACAAGACTTTTGAAACCGAAATCGGCGGCAGAAAGGTTACCGTTGACGTAGGCAAGTACGCACAGCAAGCAAACGGCTCATGCATGGTGCGCTGCGGTGAAACCGTAGTTATGGTAAACGCCACTATGAGCGAGCAACCAAGGGCGGGTATGGACTTTTTCCCACTTTCGGTTGATTATGAAGAAAAAATGTATTCAGTCGGCAAGATCCCCGGCAGCTTCAAGCGCCGTGAGGGTAGGGCAAGCGACAAGGCCATTTTGACCTCACGTCTTATTGACCGCCCCATCCGCCCACTTTTCCCCAAGGGGTTATTTAACGACGTAACAGTCGTTGCAACGGCCCTTTCAGTTGATCCCGACATTGCCCCCGAACCTTTTGCAATGTTAGGCAGCTCCATCGCCCTTTCAATTTCCGACATACCCTTCCAGGGTCCCACCGGCGCAGTTGTCGTTGGTATCGTTGACGGCCAGTACGTTATCAACCCCGACGCAGCTCAGCGTGAAAGGTCAACCCTTCACTTAAACCTTTCCGGCACCAAGGACGCCATCATGATGGTAGAAGCCGGCTCCAAGGAGATCGACGACGAAGAAATGATCGGCGCCATCCTTTTCGGTCACGAAGCAATCAAAAAGCAGTGTGAATTTATCGAAAATATGGTCGCTGAATGCGGTAAGCCCAAAAAGGAAATGGATCTTTACCACGTTTTAGAGGAAATCGACAACGAAGTAAAGGCCTTTGCAGGCGAAAAGCTTGACTGGGCCCTTGACACCTTCGACAGATTTACCCGTCAGGAAAGGCAGGACCAGGTTGAGGCTGAATGCTTAGAGCATTTCCTTGACGAAAGCTACACCGGCTTTGACGCCCTCGGTCTTGATGAAGGCGACATTATCCGCCAGATCAAGGATTCACTTTACTACATCACCAAGGAAAAGGTCCGCGCAAAGATCACCCATAAGGAAATCCGTCCCGACGGCAGAAAGCTTACCGAGATCAGACCCATCTGGTGTGAAAACGGCGTTTTACCAAGGGTACACGGCACGGGCGTATTTACCCGCGGTATGACCCAGGTAATGTCCACCTGCACCTTAGGCACCATCGGTGACATCCAGAAGCTTGAAGGTCTTGACGACGAAGTCGAAAAGAGATATATGCACCACTACAATATGCCCGGCTACGCTTCCGGCGAAGCAAAGCCCATGCGCGGCCCCGGCCGTCGTGAGATCGGCCACGGTGCTTTGGCAGAAAGGTCTTTAGAGCCTGTTATTCCTTCCTTAGAGGAGTTCCCATACTCAATCCGCGTGGTATCCGAGGTATTATCATCCAACGGCTCCACCAGCCAGGCGTCAGTTTGTGGCTCCACCCTCGCCCTTATGGACGCAGGCGTTCCCATCAAGCGCCCCGTTGCAGGTATTGCCATGGGTCTTATCAAGGACGTTGAAAGCGGCAAGGTATCCGTTATGAGCGATATTCAGGGCTTAGAAGACTTCCTCGGCGATATGGACTTCAAGGTTGCAGGTACCACCAAAGGCATCACCGCAATCCAGATGGACATCAAGATCAAGGGCATTGACGAAAATATCTTACGTCAGGCTATCAAGCAGGCAAACGAAGGCAGACAGTACATCCTTAACAAGATGCTTGAGGTTCTTCCCGAGCCCAAGAAGGAGCTTTCTAAATACGCACCCAAGATCCTTACCTTCCAGATCGATCCCGAAAAGATCAAGGACGTTATCGGCAGCGGCGGTAAGACCATCAACAAGATCATTGCCGAAACGGGCGCTAAGATCGACATCAACGACGACGGTAACGTTTTCGTTGCATCCTATGCTGACACTATTGAACCCGCTCAAAGGGCAAAGGATATTATCCTTTCCATCGTTAAGGAGCTTGAAGTTGGCGATATGTTCTGCTCAACCGTTGCACGCATCCTTCCCAAGGTTGGCGCTTTCTGTGAGCTTACCCCCGGTCACGACGGTATGATTCACATCTCCAAGCTTGGCCAGGGCAAGAAGGTCGATTCAGTTGAAGACGTTCTTGCAATCGGCGACAGGGTAAACGTTGAGATCATCAAGATCGGCGAAAAGGGTATTGACCTTAAGCTTTTATCAAAGCTTCCCAAAGAAGAATAATTAAAAACCCAAAGACCGCGGCACGTCCGCGGTTTTTTTATGCCAAATAAAAGCAAAAAGTGGCGATAATCGGCTTATATCCCCACTTTTTTTATTTTCAAGCATTAAGCTTCGCAAAAAAAAGCCGCTTAATCGGCAACCAATAAGCACAGTTTTGGCGCGTAAAAAAAAGACGCAACAATCACTTTTTAGTAAATAAAAAACCAAAAACCACACAAAAAATCATGGCAAAAAAGCCCTTACCATCATAAGGTAGCGCCTGACGCCGTAGGCCGCACGCGGCGACAAGACGTTAATTTTTAGGCTTAATTTATGCATAAAAAATGAATAATATTTAAAAAATATACACAAAAAAATACAGATTATTTCACATGTTTTCCCACGGCGGACAATAATAATTGATTTGTTTGCGAGATTTAAAAAATCCGCACACAAACAGGGCAGTCAAAAAAGCCGTATAAATATTATCATTATATAATACGCCGCCCTGTGAGGTAAAAAACTGTCTACTTTTGATTACCATATGTGCGCCGTATGTGTGGACAGATTAAGGCAGCAAAAGAACAAAAATCAAAAAAACAACGTTAATTACATTAAATTATCAAAAAAAATGAATAAATGGCATAAAATCATTTGACAAGCATTTATATTTTAATATAAAATATACACCAAGCATAGGGGATAATACTACCTTTTGCATAACATAGGTACAGTTTTGTTGGCAAAGCCACAAATTATGTAATATCAGTTTTCAACATAAGAGATTTTTGAAGGAGGTTTTTATGAAGGCTGGAAAAAAATTAATAGTTGCGCTTTTATCCGCAATTATGATTGTAAGCATCTTCATGTTCGTCGGCTGTGAAATGCCAGGCGTTGGTGGAGATTCCAACGGCGGTGGCAACCCCACAGATAAGCCGATCGAGGTCGGTGAAGAGGTTGGCATCTGGTATTCAGACACACCGAGCGGTGAGTTTATTCTTACGTTAGTACAGGGTGGTGGCTTCACCATTTCCCAGGCTGACGGGCTCAAGTTCGGTACGTACACCAAGTCCGGCGACGATCTCGCACTCGTAGCTAACAGCGGTAACCAGAACGAAACTGTCTGGGCTAAGCGCGAAGGCGATCAGATGACCCTCAACATGGGTGAAAATTCCTACCGTCTTTACAGACAGGTAAACTACACCGTAAAGTTTGAGGTCGACGGCGGTACGCAGATTGCTGCAGCAACCGTTATGAACGGTAAGGCAGTAGCAAAGCCTGAAGACCCACAGAAGAAGGGCTATCAGTTTATCGGCTGGTATGCTGACAGTGAATTAACCCAGGAATACGACTTTGCAACCATCGTTACGGAGGACGCTTCCGTATACGCACGTTACGAAGCATACGTACCCGGCCAGAACGAGTTCACCGTAAACTACGTTGTTGACGGCGAGATCGTTGCAACCGCAACCACTGTTGGCGGCAAGCTTTATAACGTTCCCACAGCAGAAAAGGCCGGCGCAGAATTTGCAGGCTGGTGGATGAGCGATCTTAACGACGGCGACTACTTAACCGCACAGTACGTTGATCAGATCATCGACGAAAACACCAACCTTTACGCAGTTTGGAAAGGTGACGCGCCCATCGCATCAGTTACCGCACAGGGCATTACCTGGGCATCACTCGATGCAAACAAGAAGTACAACGTAGAAATTACCGATCCCAACGGACTTTTCTACACCGCAACCACGTCTGAAACCGTATACGAATACGATTTCACCAACAAGATTGCAGGTGAATGGAAGGTTGCTATTATCTGCGACGGTAAGACAAGCACGTACTACTACAACAACAAGGGCCTTGCAAAGGTTTCCATCTTCAACGTCGTAGGTAACGTTTTAGTTTACGCACCCGTTGAAAACGCACAGAAGTATTACGTAACCGTAGTATGCGGCAACGGCGCCCACAACCACGCAAAGGTTGACAACGGCACCTCAACAAGCTTCAACTTTGCTAACTGCCAGATGGCAGAAGGCGGCATTAAGTTCGTCGTAGAAGCTGTTGCAAACGGCTATGCTTCATCCGTTTCCGAAGCTTTCGTTTACGAGCGTAAGCTTGGCGAGGTTGAAGGCCTTTCCGTAAACGGTGAAGGCGCCCTCGTATGGAACGCTGTTGAAAATGCAGTTTCCTACACGGTAACCGTAAAGAAAGGCGAAAGCACTTACGTTGAAAACGTAGGCGCAGCAACCAAATACTCTCTCAAGAACTTCTCCGGTGAGCTTTCCGTTTCCGTTCAGGCAAACGCAGCAGGCTACGTTTCCGCAGCCGCCACCGAAATCAGCTTTGTTAAGGCATCCTTAGCAGCTCCCCAGAACGT
>JAFWAM010000090.1 GCA_017507595.1 Clostridia bacterium | reverse complement strand
TGTTTTACTTTAATTCATATTTACGAAATATAATTTTTAAAAACGGCATTACAGAAATCCCCGCAAAGACCTGCTATGGGTGTATAAATCTTGAAAATGTTGAGTTTCCCGCAACGCTTGTTAAAATAGGGCAGTATTCTTTTGCATCACAAAGCCTGTCTCAAATTGAGCTTCCCGCCGGGCTTGAGGTAATTGATGAGGGGGCATTTAAAAATTCCCGCAAATTATTGTCTATATCATTTCCTGAAAGTTTGTATTTTTTAGGAGCAGACGCATTTGCAGAAAGCGCTGCGCTGAAGGCATTGACGATTCCGCGTCTTGTTACAAAGATTTCCGACAGAGCCTTTTTTGGGTCAGGTATTGAAAAAATAATTATTGCAGAGGGTGTGAGCGAGATTGGAAAGGAAGCATTTTCCAATTGTAATAATTTGGGTGAAATATCTTTTCCCGATACGTTAAAAGTTGTGGGAAGCCGAGCTTTTGCGGAGTGTAACAACCTTAGACAAATAAGTTTGCCTGAAAATGTTGAGGAATTGGGAAACGGATGCTTTGGCGACTGTGATAATCTTGCTGAGGTTGTGTTGCCTACTTGTACGACTGACTTGCGGGATGTATTTGCGAGGTCTACTTTAAAGAAGATTGTGATTCCGGAAGGCGTTGAAACATTGCAGGCTACTTTTTCCGGATGCGCTTACTTGGAGGAGATAGTTTTGCCTCTATCGATAAAAGAAATTGGCGGTGCTACGTTCTCTAAGTGCTCTGCGCTGACCGCTGTATATTATCATGGCACAAAGGATGATTGGACAAAGGTTTTGGTGTCTAAGACGTCAAACGGAGCTTTTGATGGAGCCACCTTGTATTTCTATTCGGAAAAGGAGCCCAACTTAACTGCTGACGGTGCTGCATATGATGGCAACTATTGGCGTTTTGATAAAGACGGTAAAACACCGATATCATGGAAAAAAGATTAACAACGATGACAACATCCCCGAGGATTTTTACCGGGGATGTTTACTTTTTCTTTGCCGGGCGCGCCTTGGATAATTGATTAAAAAGTGGCGAAAACCGACCTATCCGCCCACTTTTTGTTGAAAGCCGCTAGCGTTTTTGCCGCTTGACAAGTGAAGGGTTTAGTTGTATAATATGCTTATGGAGCTAAGGGATTATCAAAAGGAGTGCTTAGACGCAATCCATAAGCTTAAAGGCGGCGCCTATCTTGTATCGATGGCCACGGGACTTGGAAAGACCGTGGTGTTTTCCCGTATAAAAAATCAGGGAAGGGTGCTTATTTTGTCCCATCGGGAGGAGCTTGTCCATCAGCCCATAAAATATTACGACGAAAGGTGTGGGATAGAAAAGGGTGGCGTTACCTCCCACGGGGAGAGGGTCGTTTCGGCAAGCGTTCAATCCCTTTGTCGCCGTCTTGACAGATTTAAGCCCGACGACTTTGATCTTATTATCACGGACGAGGCCCATCACGCCGCCGCGCCGTCGTACAAAAAGATATATTCTTATTTTAAGCCAAGGCTTCACCTTGGGTTTACCGCCACACCAAACCGCGGTGACAAGGTGCGCCTTGACGACGTGTACTCGTCAATTATTTTTGAAAGGAACTTAAAATGGGGCATCGAAAAGGGCTACCTTACCGACGTAAGGTGCTTAAGGGCCAAGGTGAATTACGACTTAAGGCGGGTAAAAACCCACATGGGGGACTTCCAGGTGGGGGATCTTGACCGCGCCATGAACCGTGAGGGCGTCAATCAGGAGGTGGCCAGGGTATATAAAAGACTTGCCCGTGGCCAGACCCTTATTTTTGCCACCAGTGTGGAGCACGCCGAAAACATCGCCGCCTGCATCCCCGGTGCCGTGGCAGTTTCCCAAAAGACGGTAAACCGCAGTCGGATAATAGAGGATTTTACCCAAAAAAGGATAAAATGCCTCGTCAACTGTATGATCTTTACAGAGGGGACAGACCTGCCCCTTATTGAAACCATAATTATCGCGCGGCCAACAAAAAACGCCAGCCTTTACGCCCAGATGGTGGGCCGCGGCCTTCGCCATTGGGAAAATAAGGAATATTTGACCCTTATCGACCTTGTGGGGGTCAGCGAGGACCTGGATATCTGCACGGCCCCAAGCCTTATGGGCCTTGACATGGACGGGGTGCCCAAATCCCGCCGTGATGGGGTCGAGGGCATGTTAAGCGGTATGCAGACCATTATTGAGGGGGCGGCCGACTGTCCCGAAAACTGGATACTTAACGTAAGCGCAGTCAATCTTTTTGCGCGGGAGCAGGGGGTTGACACCTTGTCCATAAACTGGACTAAAAAGCCCAACGGCGACCTCGTTTACCAGTTTGCAACGGGTGACAGGATAGGTATCAAGGCCGTCAACAGCCTGGGCGAAACAAAGGTCATGTACTACCTTTACAGCGAGGAGCTTGAAAAATTTGTCTACAGCGAGTCTGAGGAAATGTCCCTCCAGTCGGCATTAAGAAGGGCTTACGAGCATTTTATACGCTTCCATCCCGACGAAAAGCCCCTGTGGTCCATAGAGGGCTACTATCGCTGGCAGCACGCCCCCGCAACCGAAAAGCAGTTTAGCTACATTGATAAAAGGCTGACGGAGGCCGACAAAAAATTCATTTCGGACAGGGGTTTTTTAAGCAAGGGCGAGGCCAACCAGATCATTAATATGATAAATCTGAGGGACCTTACGCCAAAGGATCTTTTAAGGCTTCGCAAGAAAAAGCTTGAGGACGACAAAAAGCGGCAGGAGGAGCTTGAGGAAAGGCGCAAGGAGCGTGCCCAAATAAAGACCTATATGCGCTTAAAGCAAAAAAAGGCCTTTGGGTACTACGCAATTTCCCACAAGACGGCCTTTTATATAACGGACGACTGGATGACCGCCCTTGAGATTATTGGGGAGCTTAACAGTCTGCCCGGCGCCGCCTGTACGTGTAAAAAATTCCCGTCGATCAAAAAGGCAAGAGAGCACCTTGAAAGGGTATATATTGATTAAGCGACAGCCTTTATATAAACATACGACGACCAAAGTCAAGGTCTTGCCCTTTGCGGCAGGGCCTTTTTTTGTGGGGCGGCGGATAAAAACGGGCCTATATGCCCGTTAACCGACAAAAAAGCAAGGGCCTGCCTTTTTTTAAGATGGCCGTAAACTGTTGCCAACGGGCGGCGTTTATGATATACTTATGATAAAATAATCGGCAGGTGATTTATGAACAAGCGCTGGATCTTTTATTTAACGGGCTTTTTATCGGGCCTATCGGTCATGGCCATTGAGCTTGGCGCGTCAAGACTGATGGCACCGTATTTTTCCTCATCACAGATCGTGTGGACAATTATTATCGGCACCATAATGATCGCGATGGCCGTTGGTAACGTTATCGGCGGCAGGATGGCGGACAAAAACAAGACGCCGGACAAAATGTTTTTCTGGCTTTTTGTTGCGGCCACCTGGACCATGCTTATACCTCTCGTGGGTAAGTTTATAATCTCCGCCGTGGCGGTGGGGCTTGCCATGATAATACAAAGCAACTACCTTGTGGTGGCGGCCTTTGTATCGTGTATACTGGTTTTCGTCTTCCCACTTCTCGTCCTTGGTATGGTAACGCCCAATCTTGTAAAGTTCTCCGTTGAAAGCCTTGACGAAAACGGCAAGACCGTGGGCATAATCGAAGCCTGCAACACAATCGGCAGTATAATCGGTACCTTTATACCTACCTTCGTGTCCATACCGTGGCTGGGGACAAGTCTTACCTTCGTTATTTTTGCCTGCGTTTTATACGCCGTATGCCTTACTTATTTTATATTAAGAAAGACAAAGGTCATTAAATTTTCCGTAATAACGGGCGTTGCCCTTATCCTTGGCATACTTTCCACCAATATCGGCGTCGCTTATTGGAAGACCAATATTTTATACGAGGGCGAATCCATCTACAACTATCTTCGCGTTGAGGAAACTGAAGACAGCGTTATATTTTCCACCAACGTACTGTTTGGCGTCCAGTCCATAAAGACAAAAAACAGTGAGCTGACGGGCATGTATTACGATTACGCCATGGCCGCCCCCGTTGCGGCAGGGGCCGTGACCGAGGAAAAGTCCATGCTGGTCCTGGGCCTTGGCACGGGGACCTTTCCCACCCAATGCGACAAATATTTTAATATAAGCGAAATTGACGGGGTAGAGATCGACCAAAAGATAGTTGACCT
>JAFWAM010000089.1 GCA_017507595.1 Clostridia bacterium | reverse complement strand
TTTGCAAAAGTATCAAGCTTGGGCAATTTCTTTGTCGTACGATATTGCGTAATCATTTCGGGGGAAACACCGATACGCTTTGCGATTTCCACTGTGGTTAAACCGCTATTTTTTAATTCTTCGCTTAATCTTGTTTTTATAATTTCGTTTTCCATACAAATATTATAACCAATAGTTAGTAAAAATACTTGACAACTAACTGTTAGTTAGTGTATAATAATATTACAAAATAAATTTTGGAGGTTTTACAAATGAAACCATATATTTATAACATAAAAACGCATACGCTTCACATTGAAGGATTTTGTACGCATACTTTCAAAGGCATGCATTACGGAAATGATTATAAGTCATTTAAGACAGAAGATGAAGTGATTGCATTTGACGGTAGAGCGGTTGGTATGTGTAAACTTTGTCAAATTGAAAGAGATAGAAGAATGTTAAAAGAATAAAAGGAGCAATAAGAAAATGAAAAAAATTTTATCAATAATATTAACGATATTTGCAGTTACTCTTGCATGTTTTTCAGTTGGGTGTGACAATAAAGCCAATATAGACAATCAAAGCAACAAAACGCCGTTGGAATTCGACAGAGAAAGTTTAGTAGTCACAGTTTCCAATATCACAACGCAGTACGATATTAAAGATATTATTGTTTTTGAAAGTGAAGATGAAAAAGATAAGACAAAAATTTCCGCGACATCGGAAAATGAATCTGTAGTGAAAATAGTAAATGGGTGTATTGTGCCTGGAAAGGAATTTGGGAAAACGAACGTACAAGTTTTCACGGATAAAAAAGTAGGTACTATAGAAGTGGAATTCGTTTCAATATATAAATATTGGTCTAGATTTGGTGAAAAATATCAGGAAGACTTGTTGGCTTGTGCTTGGTTTAGCAATCATAGAAATGCTTTCAAAAATCCAGATTCGATAGAAGTATTACAAGCTTGGAAACATACTAGCAATGGGAGCGTAGATTTCTTTATGCTAGAAGTTCGCGGTGAAAATAGCTTCGGTGGTAATAGCATAGAATATCTACAACTTAGCTATAGTGGATTTAGTGATGGGTATTCACCATATATATTTTCGTACATATTAGCTGATGGATTTAGCTATTCTAGTGTGACATACTCGCTTAATGTCTGTATAGAAGAATATAGGCTAGGATTACATTAACACAAAAATATATATCGATAACAATGGTTCAAGATAGGTACTAACCGCTCAAGCTCGATATATTGTCGCTCCGCGCCAATTCGATATGAGATAAATCCCTTTCGCTTTTGACATATCTCGCCTTTGGCGAGGAATGCAAAAGCATATCGAGTGCTTCAGCACATATCGAGTTTGTATATCTCGCCTTTGGCGAGGTATGCAAACCATATCGAAAATACCGCAAGGGATTTATCTCGATGCGTGTTCTCCGTTAAGGATAACACGCAAAGCCCGGGCGGCCTTTTTTTTTGTAAAAAACGGGCGTTAATCGACTTATTGGCCTACTTTTGTAAAAAAAGGCTTTTAAAAGCGGCGATGAGGCCAAAGATTTTTCTTTTTGACGCAATAAGATCTGATTGGGCAAAAAGGGCAAAAAAACAAAAGGAAAAACAATTTTAAAATATATATTGACAATTTGTCTCTTTGGGGGTATAATATGCTTGAAAAAAATCTGCGGACCTATGGTCCGCATAAGGGAGAAAATATGAAAAAAGGCTTCTTTGTTTTGCTCAGCTTGACTTTGATCCTTGCGTCAGTCTTTGGCGCGACCTTTGGCAAAGCCCCCGTTACGGCTTTTGCCGAGGATGATTTCAAGGACAGCTATTACGCCACCACCTACACCCATCCGTCCAAGATCGTTGCCGCCCCGACGGTAGTTTACGACCTGACCTCGAAAGAGGGGCTTGAGGGGCTTAAAACGGCCACCAAAAAGCCCACCAACGTCATGATGGAAATGGATGGCGACGGCAATATCGTTACCCCCGACGGACAGGTTATCGACACCTTTGACAACGTTTACCGCAAGACCCTCAAAAAGGATATGATCCCCGTGGTAAAGGTTTACACGGCCGAGGCCGCCACCGCCTTTACGGAATACATCAGCGGGCTTCTTGCCTTCAACGACATTGCTGTAATGTCCAACGACGGCGCAATTTTAAAATCGGTCCGTGACGCCCTTCCTTACATCCGTGGCGTGTACGAAAGCCCCCTTGGCGAGATAGATCTTTTTGCCATCATCAAGGCCGCCAACGTGGCAAAGGCCACCACGGTAGTCATCCCAAGGATATTGGCAACCACCTCAAACGTAAGATACCTTCAGGGCATGTTCAAAACCGTATGGGCCAAATGGACCGGTCAAAGCGAAATCGACCTTTCCGACGTGGTCTTCAGCGGTGCTTACGGCGTCGTGACGGAGGATTATAATAAGGTTTACGACTTTTTTGACAAGATAACTGCCGCGGCAGGAGAAGGCAAGGTGTTCACCCGTACTCCCTTTATTATCGGCCACAGGGGAGATGCTGAAAACTGTCACGAAAATTCTTTATCGGGCGTTCTTTCGGCCATCGAAGGCGGCGCTACTCACGTTGAAATTGACGTTCATCTGACCTCTGATAAAAAGCTGGTCGTCATGCACGACAATACCATTGACGCAACCACCACGGGTACCGGCACCATCAAAAATATGACCCTTGCGCAGATTCAGTCCCACAAGCTTAAAAAGAACGGCCTTGAAATGGAAGACATCCCCGTCTTCAAGGATATCGTCATGGGCATGTTGGAAAAGGAGGGCGACGACACTATTCTTATTCTGGAGCTTAAATGCACCGGCACCCAGGTCGTTGACGTTTTGACCACCACCCTTGAATCGGACGATGAGCTTTCCGCTATCTTAGACCGCATGGTCATAATTACCTTCTACGCCGATCAGCTTAAGGCCCTTATGAAAAGGCTTCCCGAAATCCCTGCGGCATATCTTACCAACAGTATGGATATGAAGTCAAGCATCAGCGCCGTATTAAAACTCATCAATGAAAACAACGCTACTCTTGATACGTCCTCAGGCAAGGTCAATCAGGCCACCAATGAGGAGAAGTTCATTGCCCGCGGCGTAATCTGCTGGACGTGGACTCACTCTGCTCGCAGCGACGTTGAAGCCTGGCAGGACCTTGGCTTTATAGGTCTTACCACCAATCAGCCAACCACCACCGATAAGTATTTTTCAGCAAACGGTATCGAAACTGCCGTGCCTGAGGTCCCCAAGGCAGGGGATAAGGTAAGCCTTACCCGCACCACGTACGACGGCAAAACCTCTACGGTAGAGGGCACGATTTCCTTCGTGGAGGGCATTGACGACAAAAACTATAAGGTCGTGGCAACCTACACTGACGGCGAAAGGACCTATTACACCCAAAGCTTTACCCTGACCCATATTATGGAAAACGACGGCTTCCCCGGCTGGATGCTTATTATGGTGATAGTCATAATTGCTGCCGCAGCCGTTGGCGTCGTATTTATCAACAAATACAAAAATAAAAAGTAGGATCAACTTGCTTTAAATAATCAAAAAGTCCGCCTATAAGTCGATTATTGTCCATTTAGGCGGCTTTTTTTATCAAAAAAATATCAAAGTTTGGTGCTTTTTGCCTCATTACGGCGTAAAGTGAAAAGTAAGGCGCGAAAGGGTACCGCAGGGATATTTTGCTTGACAATGGCTATTAAATATAATAAAATAAAGTTAATTAATAACTAAGAGGCTTTTTATGAAGGATTTTTTCAGTCCCAAAAGATTGGCAAAGATGGGCATACTTGCGGCCCTTGCTTTTGTGCTGTATCTTATCAATATACCAATGCCGTTTTTATTTCCGGCCTTTCTTGAGATCAACCTGTCGGATTTTCCTGCCCTTATCGGCGGGTTTTCCATGGGTCCCGTTTCGGGATCAATTATCGTTCTCGTTAAAATTCTTATTAAGCTGCCCTTTACATCAACCGTTGGCGTAGGGGAGCTATCTGACCTTGTAAACGGCCTGGCGCTCGTTATACCGTCCTCAATTATTTACAAGTATCACAAGACCAAAAAGGGCGCCCTTATTGGACTATTGATAGGCTCACTTGCATCGATCGTGACGGCGGTATTTTGCAACCTGTTTATTATGATCCCCCTCTATCTTAACCGCATGGGGCTTCAGCTTGGTCAGATCGTCGC
>JAFWAM010000088.1 GCA_017507595.1 Clostridia bacterium | reverse complement strand
TCGAACTTCAGGCGGGAGTAAGCACCCTCACCCTCGATGAGGAAGCTGATTTCCTTGATGCCGCCCAACTCAGTTTCATTGATGTTTACAATTTCAGTCTTCCAGCCGCGGCGCTCGGCATACATGGAATACATGCGGTAAAGGTCGCCTGCAAAGAGGGCAGCCTCCTCACCGCCGGCGCCTGCACGGATCTCCAAAATAACGTTTTTGTCGTCGTTGGGGTCCTTGGGGATAAGTAAAAGCTTGAGCTCCTCAACGCAGGTTTCCATTTTCTTTTTGCAGCTTAAAATCTCCTCCTCAAGCATGGCCTTCATGTCGGGGTCGGTTTCGGTCTTTACAAGCTCCTCTGCGGAAAGGTTATCGTCCTCATATTTTTTATATTCCTTGTACTTTTCCACGGTTTCTTCCATGTCGGCGCGCTCCTTTGCGCACTTTTTCCATTCGTCCATACGGGCGATGACCTGTGGATCGGCAACCATTTCGGTAAGCTTATTGTACCTTTCGAGAATGCCTTGTAATTTTGAAATCATAATAAATTTTACCTCGTTGTCGTTTTTTGAGTAGGGGTATTTTTAATCCGGTGTGCGGACGATAACTATCCTGTCCACGCCGTTAAGATCTTTAATAATTTGAGTTTCACAATGGCCAAAAAGGGCTGCAACGTCCTTTGCCTGATCGTAGCCGCATTCCATCAAAAGATGGCCGCCTTTTTTAAGATGATTGGCAAAATGTTGGGCTATAAGCCGATAAACGGCCAATCCGTCCTCTCCCCCATCGAGGGCAAGGGCGGGCTCAAAGCTGACTTCCTTGGCAAGATTGGGGATATCTGCCGTCCTTATGTAGGGCGGATTTGAAACAATAACGTCGTACTCTTTTGTGACGCAAGAGAATAAATCGCTTTGGATAAAATCTACCGTTGCGCCGTTTTGGGCGGCGTTTTCCCTGGCAAGGTCAAGGGCGTCGGAGGATATATCCACGGCGTCGACGGTTGCGGAAGTTTCCTTATTTATGGCGATGGCGATGGCGCCGCTGCCTGTGCAAAGATCCAGGACGGAGCTTTCTTCGGTTATATATTCCTTGGCCTTTAAAACAAGCTCCTCAGTTTCGGGACGGGGTATAAGCACCCTTTCGTCAACCTTGATCTTATAGCCGTAAAAGTCGGTGTCTCCAACCACGTACCAAAGGGGTCTGCCCGTGGCGCGCTCTGCGGCAAGGTCCATTGCCCTTTCAACCACGGAGGGGGAAAGGGTCTTGGTTGAGGTAACCACCTCGCTTCTTGCAAGGCCTGAAGATAGGGCCACTATCCACTCGCCGTCGGCGGCGTCGGTAACGCCGCCCGCTGCCAATACGTCCGAAACCTTTTTTAAAAGCTTGTCACAAGGAAGGGCCGTGATAAATTCACGGGGCTCTATGGTTGGGTCGGCGTCCATAGCAAGAACGGTCTTAAAGGAATTTATGGCGACCTCTATCATGTCGTCGTCGGGCTCACGGGTGGTGATGGTCTGCAAAAGCATACCGGGGGCCTTGATGGGGATAACAAGTGGGCTATCGGTTTTGGCAAGAAGCTTTAAAAGCTCGTAAGAAAGTCCTGCAACTACGGGCAAAAGGCCGATCTTAAGAAGAACCCTCCAAAGCTTTTCCGCCATTACGAAGCTATTGACAAGTGAGAAAACAAGTATGCTGACAAACATGACGAGGAACATAAAGGTCGTGCCGCATCTATCGTGTATGCGGGAGCATTTTTTGACGTTTTCCACAGTGAGATCCATACCGTATTCGTAACAGTTTATGGTCTTATGCTCTGCCCCGTGGTACATATACGTCCTTTTGATGTCCTTCATAAGTGAGGTCAGCAAAATGTAGCCGGTAAATATTAAAATTTTGATAAAGCCCTCTATAAGGTTAAACCAGAAGCTTGTCTTTTCAATTTTTAAAGGCCCCGCTAAAAAGCCCGTAACAAACTGTGGCAGCCACATGAAAAGTGCCACGGCAAGACCAAGCCCCAAAATAAGGGAAAGGGTCGTAATGACGCTCATAAGGTCTATCTTGAAGGTCTTGGAAAGCCATTTTTCAAACTTTGACGGCTCCGCCTCGCCGTAAACCTCCGCCGAGCGCATTAAGATCTTACTGCCACTGGTCATTGAGGATATAAAATTCACTACCCCACGTATGACGGGCAGCTTGACAAACCAATGCTTGTCCTTTGCAGGCTTCAGCCTGACAGTTTCCACACGGATATTGCCGTCCTCGTCCCGAACAGAGGTGGCCATGGAGGTATAACCCCTCATCATGACG
>JAFWAM010000087.1 GCA_017507595.1 Clostridia bacterium | reverse complement strand
TTATTGCCGCAAACATGGCGATAAAGGCGGCCCTTTTACCAAGACTTAGCTTTGATAAAAAGGGTGACGATATCAGTCTTTTAAAAAAATTGTTTTCTTTCATAAAACCTCTTTAAAGGTCCGAAACAAAAAGGTCCTTGCAAAAAGCAAAGACCGTACAAGGCTACCCCTATTGCAACGGACGCGAAAGCGCACCGCAAGGCAAGGCCTTTTCGTTTGCAGACAACATCCCGTTCTGCAACACTTAACGCGCGACTTTCTACTTTGCATTTTCTTTTATATTATGCTATTAAGACTTTTTTGTCAAGTATATTGTTATGCTTTTCCTATTTTATTCCTTTATCAGCTTCCCAAGGTCAACCGTTCCCGTGGCGTACAAAAGCCCACACTCAAACAAAAGGGTAGCAAAACCTACCGTCAAAACAAACAAAAAGCTTGAAGTCCTGCCCTTTAAAAGTCCGCCCACCAGGCAGGAAAAAACAGTGGTAACAAGTGTTATCCCAATAAACCTTCCTATCTTTAGCAAAACGGGCCTTAAGTCGTGTCTTATTTTTTTCAGTGCCACAAGGTTAAGTGTCCCCGTTATGGTGTAGCTGAAAAGATAGCCGATTATCATGGCGTGTATTCCGACGTATTTTGGCAGCGTCCACATAAGCCCAAGCATTACCGCCGTGCCGACGACAAAATTCACCAGGGTACGCTTTTCCATGTTAAGGGAGTTTAACACGCTGTTGGTCATCATGGTAAAGCTCATGGGAAGCATTATTACCGCAGAAAGTGACAGGTATTGTCCCGCGGCAGGATTATCGTAAACAAATTCGCCGATTTTGCCTCCCGCGCTTATAAAGACCGGGACGATAAGGCTTGCTATCAAAAGTGAATAATCCACCGCTCGGTCGGTTGCGTCAACCACCACGGCCTTGTTTCCCCGATAAAAGTTTTCCGATAGCTTCGGCACGATAACGAGGGCAATGGAGCCTATTATGGTGGACGGGATAAACAAAAGGGGCATGGCCATACCGTTAAGCTCCCCAAAGGCCTCCATAACGGCCGTTTGGCTTCCTCCAAGCATCATAAGCCTTTTGGGGATAATTATGGCGACAAGAAAGCCTGCCAGGGACGTAAGGGTCCTCATTGCGGTTATGGGTGAGGATGAAAGTATTAGGGGCTTAAGCTTATACAGGGGATTTGTTACCCTGCCGCTTTTTATTACGAATACGGCGGTGGATAGGACGAAGGACACCACGTAGGAAATTAGCACGCTTTTGGCCGCCGACAGGGTGCCAAGCCAGGCGCTTTGGGCTCTCGTGACAAGGACGACCCCTGCAAGGCACATGACTGCTTCCTCTAAAAGCTCGATAAGGGCGTAGGTCAAAAAATAGCTGTTTCCCCAAAAAAAGCCTCTTATGACGGCGTAGACGGACGTTATGGTTATGCCGGGCAGGATGATGACAAGCAGGTCATAGCACCTTTGGTCGGCAAACATAAAGGAAAAAGCCCCTTTAAAAAAGTATAGGGCGGCGGCGCAGGGCACGCTTATCAAAAGTGCCGTCACAATGCCGGCAGACACCACGTCGTTTTCGCCCTTTTTGTTGCCGACGGCCTTTTCCCTCAGCATCAAGCGGGAAACAGTTATGGGTATGCCGCTTGCGGTCAGGGTAACAAGGACCCCGACAACCGACAAGGTCACCTGATAGATCCCGATAAATTCCGCCCCAAGCTGACGTGATAAAAATATTCTGTAAAAAAATCCTATACCCCTTTCCATGCAGGAGAGGGCCGTGATAAGGGCCACGGTCTTTACAACTTTTTTGATAATCCACCTCAAAACCGGTATAATTTTTCTTCAAACTAAATATATTCCCAATATGAGCGACTTATTATTTTTAGGGCAAGAAAATCCTTATATTTTATTTACCGTCACCGACGAAAGCCTTTTGGACGTGGCCATAAAATTTTCCGTGCCGCCAACGGTTATTATTTACGATAACAATCTAACCTGCGAAATTCGTCGCGGTATGGTCCTGGTCGTAAGAAAAGGCAGGCGTATGCGATTTTTACAGCCGGATTCAATGCCGACAGGGGAGGAGGAAAGACTTTTAAAGGCCATAAATTACACGGAAAATCTTTTCCCGTTTCAGCCCGTTTGGGATGAAAATTAACCGTAAAAATATCCTGAAAACAGGGGGAAAACGCTTTTCTTTTATAAATCACTGTGGTAAAATAATAAAAAATTACCGAAGGTGAATTATGAACTACAAAGTTGCTGTTTTCGATATGGACGGCACCATTTTAAACACCATAGACGATCTTCACACAAGCGTCAATTTTGCTCTTGAAAAAAACGGCCTCCCATTAAGGACGTTGAAGGAGGTTTTGTCCTTTGTCGGCAACGGGATCCCCACCCTTATTGAAAGGGCCGTTCAAAAGGACACGGACGAGGAGACGCGCTCTAGCGTCTATGAGGATTTTTCAATTTATTACAAGGACCACTGTCACGACAAAACCTGCGTTTACGGTGGTATAGCCCCACTTATTGAGTCCTTAAGGGCTGCAGGGGTAAAGACGGCGGTCGTTTCCAATAAGGACGATTACGCTGTAAAAAGCCTGGTCGACGAGTATTTTTCGGGTCTTTTTGACTTTTCACTCGGTCGCCGTGACGGGGTAAGAAAAAAGCCGGCCCCCGACATGGTGGAGGAGGCCTTATCCGCCCTCGGCTTTGACAAGTCGGATGCGGTTTATATTGGGGATTCAGAGGTGGATCTGATGACGGCCAAAAACTCCGGCCTACCGTGTATTGCCGTTACGTGGGGCTTTAAAACGAAGGAGTTTCTCATTGAAAGCGGAGCAAAGGTTCTCGTTGACGACCCAAAGGAGATATACCCGCTAATCGTTGGATAATTTTTGACAAAATCAGCAAAAAACCATCAAATACCATAATTGACAAAAGCTTGAAAATACGTTAAAATAACCTTAACAATGAGTGGCAAGACAGCGTAAATCCGATTGTTTTGCCATTTTTTTATTGGAGGTAAAAAGTGAATAAGGAAGAATTTTTATCAGCAGTTTCAAGTCGAATCTAAAAATCGAATTATAAATCAAATAG
>JAFWAM010000086.1 GCA_017507595.1 Clostridia bacterium | reverse complement strand
TGCTGCTATGGCTCAGTCGGTAGAGCGCATCCTTGGTAAGGATGAGGTCGGCGGTTCAAATCCGCCTAGTAGCTCCATAACGGTAAGCTTTTTTACAAAGCTTACCGTTTTTTTTTATTTCCTAATTTTTGACGTCAACCGTCGGGACATAAAGATCTCACGATAAAAATTCCCAAATAAAGATCTCACATTGACACGCGTGCACGTGCGCGCGTTTTCTTTTTTTAAATTTACGTCAAAGGCGCCCTCAAGGCAATTTTTTGCCCCACTTATGCGCCCACGTCAAAAAAATCCGTCATAAAAAATTTGTGCACGCCCCAAAGACACCTCCCACAACGTGACAAATATTCATTTTTTCATGAATAATGTATAAAACCTTGTATAAAATTTTGAATATTTGCATAAAATGAAAAATATTTGAATTTTTTTAAAATTTTTTCCAAAAACGCTGAAAAAATGTTTGACAATAAAAATTTAAAGGTGTATTCTCTTGGTGCAATCAGCGAGGGGGCCACAATCCCGCCCCCAAGCCTTAAAAAAGATAAAAATTTTTAGGAGATAAAAAATGAAAAAACTTTTAAGCTTACTTCTTGTTATTTGCTCACTTTGCCTTTGCTTAGGCCTTACCGCATGCGGCTCAACCGAACCTAAGGTTAAGCTTATCGACGTTAAGTTAACTGACGAAAACTACGCTTTCTGCGTACAGAAAGGCAACACCCAGTTAAAAGACGATTTCAACGCATATCTCGCTGAAATTAAAGAAAACGGCACCTTTGACGCCATCGTTGCAAAATACTTTGAAGGCGTAGGCGAAAAGGTTGGCTACACCGTTGCTACCGATCCCGATGCCAACGAAAACACCGCTGAAAATTTCGTCGTTGCAACCAACGCCCCCTTTGAACCTTTTGAATACACCCAGCCCGACGGCAAGATCTACGGCATCGACATGGAGATCGCCGCAGGCTACGCTGAAGCTAAGGGTCTTAACTTAGTTATCAAAAACATCCCTGACTTTGACGCAATCTTCACCCAGGTCCAGGCAGGCTACGCAGACATCGGCATGGCAGGCATCACCATTACTGAAACCCGCCTTGAAAGCTACGACTTTACCGAAACCTATTACGCCGCATCCCAGAAGATCATCGTTGCCGCAGACAACACCGATTTCGACGCATGTGAAACCGTTGAAGACGTAGAAGCCGTTCTCACCGCATTAGAAGGCAAGGCAATTGGCTTCCAGACAGGCACCACGGGTAACTGGTACGTTGCCGGCGACGAAGGCTGGGGCTATACCGGCTACGCAAACGTAACTGCTAAGGGCTACAAGACCGCACAGCTCGCCGTTACCGACCTTATCAACGGCAACCTTTATGCAGTTGTTGTTGACGAAGCCCCTGCAGCAGCCCTCGTAAAAGCTTTCAACAAATAATAGCGTTTTCCGACAAAAATATAAACAAACAGAAATGCACTTTTAAAAGTGCATTTTTCTGCGTTTTAGGACGAGATAAAAATGAATTGGATAAACAGTATAAACGTATTTTTGACCTATCTTGAAAGCCCACATTGGCAAAAACAGCTTTTAAAGGGTCTTTTGACCACCGTAGAAATAGCCTGTCTTGGGCTTCTCATCGGCATAGTGATCGGCACGGTGATCGCCATCATCCGCGTCGCCCCAAAGTACAAAATGATAATGCGCTTTCTTGACAAGGTATGCTCCGTCTACGTGGCCATTTTCCGTGGTACGCCCATCGTCGTACAGCTTTTGGTGGCCTATTACGTACTCCTTCCGGCCCTTGGCGTCAAGGGGGTAAACTCCCTCAACGTCGGCATAGTCGTCTTCGGCATGAATAGCGGCGCATACGTTTCAGAGATCATGCGCAGCGGCATCCAGTCCGTTGACCCGGGCCAGATGGAAGCCGGCAGGGCAGTGGGCCTTGGCTACGTCCCCACCATGCTCAGGATCGTCGCCCCCCAGGCCATAAAAAACATCCTTCCCACCCTGGGCAACGAATTCATCAGCCTCATCAAGGAAACTTCAGTCGTATCCTTTATCTCCGTATACGACATATACACCGTCCTTAACCAGATAGGCTCCAACAGCTACGAGGTAATGATCCCATACATCTTCCTGGCCCTTGTTTACGTGGCCCTGGTCCTCATTATCTCCCTCGGTGTGAAGCTCCTTGAAAAATTCCTCGCCAAAAGCGATAGGAGGGTCAAAGCATGAGCAATTTAATTAGCGACCTCAACGTCCCCACCATTACCCCCCCCACAGGCGAAACCGTCCTCAAGGTCATCGGCCTTGAAAAGAAGTTCGGCAACAACGCCGTTATCCGCGGCGTCGACTTAGAGGTAAAAAAAGGCGAGCGTATCGCCATCGTCGGCCCCTCCGGCAGCGGCAAATCCACCTTCTTAAGATGCCTCAACTGTATGGAAGACAGCGACGGCGGCCAGATAATCTTCGACGGCGTTGACCTCAACGACATGAAGGTAAATATCAATATCCACAGGCGCAATATAGGTATGGTTTTCCAACAGTTCAACCTGTTCAACAACAAAACCGTCCTCAAAAACGTCATCCTCGCCCCCGTTTACGTCAAGACACTAAAAATGCGCGCCCAAAAGCGCCAAAACCTTTGGATTTCCTTTAAAAACCTCTTCAAAAAATCCAAAGCCCCACTTATCCCTCTTGACTATACCTCAAAAAAGCAGATCGTTGCGGAAGAAACCGCCTTGGCCGTTGAAAACCTTGAAAGGATAGGCCTCCTCGACAAAAAAGACGCTTACCCCGCAACCCTTTCCGGCGGCCAGAAACAGCGTATCGCCATCGTCCGCGCCCTCCAGATGCAGCCCAAGGTCATGCTCTTTGACGAGC
>JAFWAM010000002.1 GCA_017507595.1 Clostridia bacterium | reverse complement strand
GGGTGAGGCCCCAACCCTATCGGACAGGGAGCACAAAAGGGTCCTTTCGGTCGTAAAAAATCGGGTGGGGGATAAGATCACCCTTGTGGCAGGATGCGGCTCCAACGACACCCGTCACGCCGTAATGATGACAAGGTTTGCAAAAAGCATAGGATATGACGGAGCGCTTATCGTTGCGCCGTATTACAACAAAACCACCGATAACGGGCTTATAGGCCACTATTTTGCCGTTGCAGACAAGGGGGATCTTCCAATAATCGTCTACAACGTCCCCAAAAGGACGGGGGTGGACATTTCCGTTGACGTTTACAAAAGGCTTTGCCGTCACCCCAATATCGTGGGCGTAAAGGAGGCCTCCGGCGACACCAATAAAATGGCAAATTTAATAAGTGCCGTTAAAGGACGGGTCAAGGTTTATACGGGCAACGACAGCGATATTTTGCAGACGGCGGCCCTTGGGGGCGACGGGGTGATTTCGGTTGTGTCAAACATTGCCCCAAGAACGGTCACAAGGCTTTGGCGGCTTTATCAATCGGGGGATGTGTCGGGAGCAAGAAAGCTTTTTTACACCCTTTTGCCCCTTGTAAGCGAGCTTTTTAAGGAAGTGAATCCAATACCGGTAAAGCACGCACTTTACAAGCTTAAATTGTGCGATAACCGACTCCGAGCCCCACTTTTACCCATGGAAGACCATAAAAATCTTGATAAACTTATTGAAGATTTAAAGGAGTATCTGGTGTGAAGATAAGCTTTATAAAAATGGTTGCGGCGGGCAACGATTATATTTACCTCGATTTAAGAGAGGGCAAAGATAAAGCCTTAAGCGACGGCGACAAGGCAAGGATAATTTCAGACGGGCCTTGTCTTGCCAAGCGCATGTCCGATAGGCGCTTTGGGGTCGGTGGTGACGGACTTATTTTAATTGACAACAGCAAAGCTGCCCATTGTAAAATGACCGTTTTTAACGGTGACGGAAGCAGGGCCCTTATGTGCGGCAACGCATTGCGGTCGGTTGCTTCCATCGTCAGGGAGGACGGTGACCAATATAAAACCGTCGAAACCGACAGCGGCGTGCGGCGCGTCTTTTACGGCCCCGAAGGCGTAACTGCACATATGGGCAAGTGTAAATATATAACCTCCGACGAGGGCGCGGCCTATCCAAAGCAATGCGCAGAAATAGTAAAAAGCTTTTTATCCTTTGGTCTTTTTTCCGTTGGAAACCTTCACCTTGCCGCAATCGTCCCTAAGGAAGTTTTTGCCGATTTCGGGCTTATAGCCCCACTTTTGGCAAAAAATCAATCCTTTGACGGCGGTGTCAACGTGGAGCTTGGCTATTTATTCGGCGGCAAAATAATAACAAGGGTTTATGAAAGGGGCTCGGGCGAAACTTTGTCCTGCGGCACAGGGGCTTGTGCGATTTCCTCATCGGCGGTCAAGGGTGGGCTTATCCACCACGGTAAGGTAAGGGTAAGCTTTAAAGGCGGTGATCTTTTCGTTGAGGTGAAAAAGGGATTTGATTGCTATCTTGAGGGGGATACCTACAAGTCTTTTACAGGGGTGTTTTATGATTGACTTCAATCCAAACTTCAAAAAGCTAAGGGGCGGTTACGTTTTCAAGGAGGTATCCGATCGGGTCAAAAAGACAGGGAGGGACGATCTTATATCCCTTTCCATCGGCGACAGCGTTTTTCCCATACCAAAATACGTTACCGACAAAATGAAGGTCGCCTGTGACCAAATGGCCCTCAAAAAGACATTTAAGGGTTATCCGCCCACAGACGGCTATCCCTTTTTAAAGGATGCCGTTTGCAGGCTGTACGCCACCCACGGCGTACGACTTTCTGCAGAGGAGGTCTTTATCAGCGACGGCGCAAAATCAGACGTAGATCGGCTTATAGACCTGTTTTCGCCCTCAACTGCCGTTCTGCACGACCCCACGTATCCTGCTTACAGGCACGCCCTTACGGTTAAGGGGTTTAAGATCATAGACCTTCCCGCCCTTGAAAAAAACGGCTTTTTGCCCTTGCCGTGCGATTTGGGTGACGAAGCAAAAAATCAAACGGGTCATCTCATATACATATGCTCACCCGATAATCCGACAGGGGCTCACTACTCGGCGGATGGCCTCAAAAGCTGGGTGGATTTTGCCATAAGGACCGGGTCTGTTATTATTTACGACAGCGCCTACTCCTATTACGTTAATGGTGGCGTAAGATCGATTTTTCAAATTCAGGGGGCAAGCCGGTGCGCCATTGAGGTAAGCTCGCTATCAAAGCTTGGCGGATTTACCGGGATAAGGTGCGGCTGGTCGGTTATCCCAAAGGACCTTGCGCTGAAAGGCGAGGGACTTAACGGCCTTTTTGCCCTTCGCCAAAGCGGGATGTTCAACGGGGTTTCTTACGTTACCCAGGTGGGCGCGGCGGCCCTCCTTGACGGTGTAGGCTTTAAGGCGGCGCTAAAATCCGTCAAAAGGTATATCGCTAATGCAAGGGCGGTTAAAAACGCCCTTTTAAGTGAGGGCGTAAGGGCCTTCGGGGCGGAAAACTCCCCATACGTATGGGCAAAATGCGTACAAAACCAAAAATCCTTTGACTTTTTTGACCGACTTTTATCTTACGGTGTCGTGTGTACGCCCGGGGTTGGCTTCGGCCCACTTGGTGAGGGGTATTTCCGTCTTACGGGCTTTATTCGGGAGGAGGACCTTTATCCTGCCATCGACAGGCTTTTATCCTGTATAAGGTCTTACCGCGGCTGACAAAAAAAGGATAACGGGGATCCGTTATCCTTTTATGATGATAAAATATTTTTATGGATCAGACAACAACGCCGCCATGCTCGCTGCCACCATTTAATGCCCTTAAAATATTTTCAAAGGCCTGTGCCGTAAAGGGTGAGGATAGGCCTGCGGCCTCCAATGCGGCAAGGTAAGTTTCTTCGGTGGAAAGAAGACTCGTGTACGCGCTTACTGCCGCGCTGTAATCCTCCGTGGCCATGGCGTAAAGCTCTAAGGAGGAGGTTAACGACACGGCGTAGCTTATATAGTAGCCCGGTGCGTCGATTGCGACAAATCGGTAGTAATCACTTGGCGTCATAAAGCCGGTGAAAAGCTCCTCAATGGTGCCGGGGCCGTAAAGCTCGTTTTCCACCTTGGCGAAAATCGCGCTTGTGTTGATGTCATTTTCAACGCTGTGGTTGTAGGCGTCAATTTCAACCGTGCCAACCAGGGATGACCATATGATCATGCTTGCATTTTCATAAAGGGCCTTGTTTACAAAGTAGGAGTATTCATCTTTACCCGAAAGCAGGTTGCTGACGTAGGCGTTGAAAAGCCATTCCGCCCCCTGAGAGTGGGTCTCTGCCAGCTCGTAGGACAGATCGGGGATCCAATCCCCAAGGTAGGCGTTAAGATAGTGGCCAAATTCGTGGACGAAGGTCCCAACCGTCGTGTACTGATTGCCGTAGCTTGCAAAGTACATAAAGGGCTCGCCCTTAAGCTGATAGTAGGACGTGTAAGCGCCCTGATATGCGTTGGGGCTGCTTGCGATGTAATAGTAACCGTCGCTCATTACGTGCTGATAAGCCGCGTAAACGTCGTCGCCAAGGCTCTTGTAAAAGCCTTTTAAGATGGTTTTGCTGCTTTCTGCGGTAAAGGGTGCGTTTAAAATGGCGTCGATCTCATTTATCCTTGCGGGGGCAAGACTGTCGGTTAAGCGATCAAGCTCCTTTGAGGCGTTTTTAAAAATAGCGGGGGAGGACTGACTTGTTATCCTTGAAAACAGCTTTGTATCCTCAGTACCAAAATCACGGTTGAAAAGCATGGTATAGGAATAATCAATGTAATTTTCAAAGCCGTAAATTTTTGCTATTTGGTTATTGGTGTCGATAACGTCTGTGTAAAGCTCGTTAAACTTATTGCCAAGGATCTCATCCTCGCTCAGCTCGTGGTATTGGGCGGTAAGCTGGGTAATATTGGTTTCAAGGGTAACAAGCTGGGGGTCGGTAACCGCCATGGCGAGGAGAAGGTCAATTTCCTCATCGGTCATTCCCTCGAAAAACATTTCCCTGTAAGAGGATTTTGCAAGGGGCTCAAACATGGCGTTATAAACAACGGACATGGAGGCGTATTTTTCAGTCATATCAAAGTAACGCGCCTCGGCCTCCTCATTGCTCATATCGATATTATAGTAAAGCTCCGCTAAGGCATACGCATCCTCAAGCCTCATTTTAGAGATCCCAAGGTCAAGCAAGAGGATGGCAAGCTGTGCCTCGGAAAGGCTTTCGGTTGAGGCCCCCTCGGTCAGCTTATCAACGGTTTCCAAAAAATCATCGTATTCCTCTTGGGAATAGCTAAACTTAACGTCGTCGTTGTTAACGTAGCAGCTCTCGTCAAAGTCGACGCCCTTTTTAAATATGTTGAATATGGCGCATCCCGTAAGGGTAAGGCACGTGACTACGGTGAAGACAACCGCAACAAGCGCCGTCAATAAACGTTTTTTCATAATAATCTCCTTTAGTAATTTCCAAAATCATCAGTTATTCAATTATTTTACAAACAAAGCGGTCAAAACGTTTGATTTTGATAAAATTATTTTATAGCGTCCTTGTCGTTATTATAACACGCCTCGTCGCTTTTGTAAATACCTTTTGTGTTTTTTTAAGATAAAATTATTTTAGCTAAAAGCCGTGGCAAAACAAAAAACAGGGAATAATCGGCTTATAGGCCGACTTTTTAATTAAATCTTTAAAAAACCACCCCAATTAAAATCCAAGGTACCAATAATAGGTGTAGTACATCCCCGGGTCGGTTACGTCTGATAAAAGCTTGGCGGCAACAGTGCTGTCTGAAAAATTAAAGCTTGTACCGCCCGTGGAGTTTTGCCAATCGCTTTTATTATTCGTGCCGTACCAGCCGTAGGGGCATTCAAAGACGACCTCGCTTAAGCTGTGGCAGCCGCTGAAGCACCAGCTTCCGATTTTTTTTACCGATTGGCCAATGGTGACGCGCTTTAGTGAGGAGCAGTTCTTAAATGCACTGCAATCAATGCGATCTATCGTGCCGCCAACGGTTATTTCCTCAATTTTATTGCAATCGTAAAATGCCGAGTCGGGTATTGGTGCGTTGCCCATAACGAAAACCTCTTTTAAGCTTTGGGGCATATCGTTGGCGTGAAAAAGTGGACTATGGCATCCGAAAATATATCCTAAATGATTATCCTCCGTGGCGCCGTAATATCCGCCGGTAAAGGGGATGGTTAAGCTTTTTAAATTGTCGCATTGGGTAAAGGCCTTAAAATCTATTATCTCCACCCCGTCGTGAACGGTTACCTTGGTAAGGCTTTTACAGCTTGAAAAGGCCTGCGATTCAATTTTTGTCACTTGGTCGGGGAGGGTGAATTCCCATAAGGGGCTTCCCGCGGCGTACTGTATGAGGGCGGTTCCGTCTTTTGTGTAAAGATGGCCGTTAATCGACCTATAGGCGGGGTTTTCTTCACTTACTTCAAAAACCTCCAGACTTTCGCAGTTGGTAAAGGCAAACCTTTCAATGTTGTTGACCGAGGCAGGTATATTTATGCTTTTCAACTTTTTGCACAAACCGAAAGCCTCGTACCCGATGCTTTCTACCGTGTCGGGGATGGTGACGCCTATTATGCTTGAGTAATAAAATGCTTCGTCGTCGATTTTTTTTACGGGCAGGCCTTCAAAGGTATCGGAAATGTTCACAACGCTTCCGGCGGGGTCATAGCCCGTTACGTAGGCCCATTTACCGTCGCTACTTATGGCGTAAGTTGCCTCGCAGGGGATCCTTGACGTTTTGACCGTTATAAAACTTTCAAAAATCTTTACCGTACCGTGAAAGCTCAGCTCCAGGGTGTATGTTCCAAGGGGGGTGTCGTCATCTGTCAAAAAGGTCCATTGGTGGGTGATGATATCTCCCTTTTTTATTGTGACGTGGGCAAAGTCGTCAGTTACGGCAATGGGCATTGCGTCAAGATAATGGCGGCC
>JAFWAM010000085.1 GCA_017507595.1 Clostridia bacterium | reverse complement strand
TTTTATTTTAATTTTTTATATATTCCAATATTGTATTTGCGGGAATACAATATGCAATACCATATATAACATTGTTTGACGCATCTTTGAGTCTGAATGTTGTGAGTCCAACAATCTCTCCATTCTCGTTCAATAATGCACCCCCACTATTTCCTTCAGCAATCGTTATGTCGCATTGTATGACTTGCCTTTTCACTTTTTCCAATTCAACTTCAACATTCGAGTTTGACACAACCCCCTCGGTTAAAATATCGTCCTTTACAAGAATCTTGATCTGATTTTGAAAAAAGGCCTCAGTGTAATCCTTAAAGGGCACGATAAATCTCAAAAATCTTTCTTTGAGGGTCTGCTCGCTCATAAAAGCGTAAGCCCTGTAAATGGAGTCAATAAGGTTGCATTTGAACATTACCACCCACACCAAAAGGCCGATATATATGATAAAAATTATTTTTGACAGATGATTAAGCGTCTTTTCGCTTTTATAGTCCATAAAAAGCCCCCCGGTGAGAAATTTCTTTGTTTTTAGCCGGCGATAAAAAAGCTTTAGCTTTTGACGTAGTTGAGCCAGATAACGCCCTCGCCTTCTTCCCTTACGGCTTTAAGGGAATAATTGCAAAGTCTTCCCTTTGAAAAGAGGGGCTTATCCGAAGGCCCGCCCACGACGGGGTCAACGACCAGGCTGAGCTCGTCTATAAGTCCTGCACACGCAAAAGAGCCGTTTATTTGGCTTCCGCCCTCAAGCAAAAGCCTTTTTATACCCCAATATTTTTTAAGCTTTTTTAAAGCAACTAAGACGTCAATGGAGTCCTCCCCCGCAAAAATGTACGATATGCCCATTTGACGAAGGTATGAAAGATATCTTTTGTCGGCGCCTTCAGATAAAATCTGTATTATCTGGGCGTTGTGGTAGCCTTCATCCCCGTCGGGGTCAATTATTTTATCTGTCTTCCAGCCAAGCCTGCCAAGGGTATCAAAGGCGACGGCGTAAAATCCGCTTTTTTCGGGACAAATATAGTCGTCAAGGTTTTCCGCCTGCGGGAAAGAGCTTAAGTCGGGGTACCAGCCTCCGGTAAAGCTTTCTTCCATGGTGACGCGGCCGCAAATAAAGCCGTCGGAAAGGTACTCCCTGTTGATGCGATAATAGACCTCAACGGATTTTAAGCTGTCTGCACGTTGAAGAAATTCACCGGTGACCTTGCCGTCGATCGAGGCGGTCATATGACAAATAATATACGGCCTGTCCATAAAAATAAAACTCCTTTTTTTGTAAACGCTTCAGTACTGTAATGGTCTGATGAGGTTTATGCACACAACGAAAAAAGCGCATTAAATGAACGTTTTTTAATATGTGCGGAAAAAATGGGCTAAAGACTGAATTTATCCTTGATGATTTTAGCGACCTCTTCGGCGCTTAAACTTTCATTGTTTATCCTTAAATAATTTTCAAAGGGAATTTCGCCATCGTTGCTGACAAGACGGTGTAGATCTTCGTTTAACACACGCTTGTCAGATGCTTCAATATCACGCTTGGAGGCTTTATTGATCAATCTGTTTTCAGTTTTGTTTCTTTCAAGGCGGACCTTTTGCGAGGCAATAAGCTCTACACAATAGACCTCGTCAAATTTGCTAGCGAGATTTTCAACGTATTCCCAATCGGCGGGCATATCAAAGGCCCACAT
>JAFWAM010000084.1 GCA_017507595.1 Clostridia bacterium | reverse complement strand
TCATCGTACGTATAAAGGAACTATATGTATCTATATTATCTTCATTAATAACGAAATCCGGCTCAACAATAGTTACATCTGGAGACAGTAAAGTTGAAAAATCGTATTCAGAAATATAGGGACTCACAAACATAACGTCACAATTTTGAGCTTGTAAACAAACAATTAAATCCTCTATCACCTGTTGTGAGGGCTCCATCGTTTTTATTTCAACGATGACCGCAATATCGCAACTATCATATTGATCAAACTTCCAAAAGTAACCACTATATACCATAAAAGCAAATTCTTGCGGGCTTATCATTGGATGCACATCAAAATAAAGATTAACCCCGACATAAGAATTACCAACAGCTGGGGTTGAATCGCAAAAATAATAAATATTTGGTATGTACATAGATGGGGTAAAAACCGACTCATCCGCCGCTGCTTTTTGTTCAGTGTCTTTATTTGTCAGCATTCCTAAAGAAAAAAACAATATAAACGCCAAAATAACTGACACCAATTTTTTACAAGCATGTTTCATTTTGTTGACTCCTAGATTTTTATTTTTTTATGAGTGCTTTTTGCTGTATAATCAAACAATCAATTATCAGTAAACGGATTAAATGTTAATTATACAGGCAATATATCACCTACAACAGAAAGTAACGTATATTTTTAATATACATCATACAATGCCTTTTGTCAAGTATATTTATTTTACCTGCTCCCCCATGTTTGTATTAATGGTTCTTGTTTAAACAAGTTGTTTCTGCCGAAAAAGCAAAAAGTGGACGGATAGGTCGGTTTTCGCCACTTTTTAATCAATTACCCAAGGCGCGCCCGGCAAAGAAAAAGTAAAAAATAAAAAAGCCCGAAACGGGCTTTTTAGTAAATGGATAAGGCTTATGTATTGTTGCCGGGGAAAAGTGGAAGCTCAAAAAACCCTGCGCAGACCTCTTGGGAATATTCCTGACTGGGCGGGATCGAGCAGTATCCGTAAGACGGGATAAGAAGATCCACCGGCATGGAAAGCTTTAAAATAACCGTCGTACAAGCAGAAACCGTAAAGGTGTTTTCTGCCGTGTAAACGCCCTGTGTGGACACAAGAGAAACAACCGCGTTTACCGTATACGGTATGACGGATGGCTCTGGTACGAACATAATGACATCCTCTGAAAGGGTAACCGTTGACGTCGCCTTGCCCTCAACGTTGGCCGCGTCCACGTATAAAACCTCTACCGGGATGGAAATCGTTACCTGTACGCGGGCAAAGCTTGGTCTGTCCTGCAGGCGGTCGATCTGTAAGGAAGTTATGTTCCCGACGGTTCCCATACTTCTTGCGCTGATAAAGGTCAAGGGATAAGTAGGCGCAGCGGGGGTGTTACCCGTAAGGGGCAATACAAGACCGTCCTCCTGGGTCTGCTTGATACAGGCGTCAAAGACCTTGTTGACCTCAACACAGACCTTTTCATTGAGGCCGTTTAAAGGGTTGCCCGTAATCTGGCACGGGCATCTATCTGAACTGAAGTTTGAAAAAAATGACATTTTTATCTCCTTTTTTTAAGCTTGCTCACTTTAATATATGCCAAGGAAAATAAAAATGATAACAAATTATTATATAAAAGGCTCCCTTTAAGGCCACGCCCGTCGCAAAACGGCGTCCTTAAAAGGGGCGCGCTTACCGACCTCACTTGCCGTATCTGCTTGTCCGCCGGATCTGCTTGCCGTATCTATCCGCTTGCCGTATCTATCCGCTTGCCGTACGTCGGAATTTTAAAAAAGTGCAAATAACGCACCTTGCGCCAACTATATA
>JAFWAM010000083.1 GCA_017507595.1 Clostridia bacterium | reverse complement strand
CCATCCCTCAAAGGACGGAATAGAGCTTATTATAAAATACAGGGTAAGGATGCTTGCCGCGTTGGTGACGAGGAAGCTTAATATCCCTATAAGGGTATCGGTCTTGTATTGAAGGCGTGATATCATTGCCCGCTTGATGCAGGTGAAATATAGCTTGAAATAATTCATACTCTACCCCCCTTGCACCGTAACCTTTTTGCTTGCCACGTGAAATAAAAGGGCGGCAATAGCCTCAAACACCACCAGCCAGCCTGCGCTGAGCATAATTGCAATTAAGCCTTCCGTCAAGGTGTACTTCATCAGAAGTATCATGACGGGGGTCTGGGCAAGGCCGACGAAGGGCAGATACCCAAACACGGTGGCAATGGCGGGTGGAAAGAAGGCAATGGGGATAAGCTGACCAGAGAAAAAGCTGAGAACGGAATCCTTAAGCATATCAAGGCCAAAGCCTGCCATGGTGTAAAAGCACAGGACGCCAAAAATGTAGCAAAAGGCGTCGTAAAGCATGGTGGCAAGGATCTGTGACGCCAAAAAGAGCAGCAGGTGCCCCAAAAAGACAGCCACGGACGGGATGGTAATAAACCCAATCGCCACGAAAATGACGTAGGCCGCCGTAAACATGGGAAGCCCGAAAAGAAGCTCCTTTACGAAAAACGACCCCAGGTTGCTCGCCACAAACCTTAATCTGTAGGAAATGGGCTTAATAAAGGAAACTGCAATGGTACCGTCACGGATCTCGTCGTAGATGACGTTCATGGAGTTGCCGTCGAAGGTAACGAAGCTCATAATATTGACCGTCACCATATAGGTTATCATTTCCTTAAAGGAAAAACCGTTTATCACCCTGTCAAAGCCGGCGTTTTTGTAAACGGCAATCCATAAAAATACGGTGCACGCAACCTGAAAGGCAGTTACTATAAGCCAGGTGAAGATATGGAACTTATACGCCATCAAATCCATTGCACCCGCCCTGAAAAAGGGCTTGTATCGGCTTATAGCCCTATTTTTTGCCATTTTCGTCACCTCTGTCAAGGATAACCTTAACCACGTCCTCAATGGAAATTTCAGTTATCTTAAAGTCGGTTGCCTTTAAGGTGTGGAAGGCGTAATCCACAACGGCTTCAACGGGGAGCTTTTCTGCGTTGAACTTTATGTAAAGGCCGTTATCCTGCCATTTGTAAGTGGCCCTGCCGTCAAAGGTCTCAAGGTCTGATAAGACTGGCTCGCTTTGCAGGGTGATAAAGACCGTCCTTACGTCGCCGAATTTGTTTTTTATGCTTGAAAGGGGGCCGTCGTAAATTATATTGCCCTCCTCTATCATAACTATGCGGGAACAAAGATTTTCAATGTCCTTCATGTCGTGTGTGGTCAGTATGACCGTGGTGCCGTAGGTGGCGTTCATGGTCTTGATGGCCTTTCTTATTTTTTCCTTTACCAGCACGTCAAGGCCGATGGTCGGCTCGTCCAAAAATAAAATTTCGGGATTATGTAGCCATGCCGCCGCAAGGTCGGCGCGCATCCTTTGACCTAAAGAAAGGGTCCTGACGGGTTGATTTAAAAATTCGTCAATGCCGAGGACGGAAGATAAAAACTCCATTCTCTCGCCATAGCTTTTATCGTCCACCTGATAAATTTCCTTTAAGACCTTAAAGGACTCGATAAGGGGGATATCCCACCAAAGCTGGGTCTTTTGGCCGAAAACAACGCCTATCTTACGGGCGATCCTGCGGCGCTTTTTATAAGGCTCCTCCCCGTCGATATAGACGGCGCCGGAGGTTGGCGTAAGTATGCCGCACATCATTTTGACCGTGGTGGACTTGCCTGCGCCGTTGGCACCGATATAGCCGATTATCTCGCCGTCGGCGATGGTTAAGGAAATGTCGTTTACGGCGACCTTTTCTTCATACCTTCGGGAAAATAAAGTGGAGAACAT
>JAFWAM010000082.1 GCA_017507595.1 Clostridia bacterium | reverse complement strand
GCGGCAAAACTGCTTCGGCGTTTTATTTTGGTCATTTGTGACCGGGTGCAAATAAAAATTATTCCTCCTGGAAGGCATCCTTACCTACGCCGCAAAGAGGACAGGTAAAGTCAGCGGGAACGTTATCCCAGGTGGTGCCGGGGGCGATACCTTCGTCGGGTGCGCCCGTTGCTTCGTCGTAAACGTAGCCACAAATTGAGCAAACGTATTTCATAATTATATTCTCCTTATATTCTGTCGACCTATGGTCGCAAAGATCAATTAATGGGCTTTTTTGTACTCCTCGTACCACTCCCTGTTGTTGGGGAGCTTCCCTATGATGTCGTCAACGTTGACGTTTTCACCGTTTAAGCCGCCCTTTTCTACGCCAAGGATCTTTTCCGCCTCCTCACGGCTGATAAGCCTTACCCCGCGGCGAAGCCTTTCGGTCGGCACCTTGCTTTCCTTGTTGCACAAAAGGTAATGGGCATCACAAATGGATAAGGTGAACTCGCCCCCAAGGGTCCTTGAAATATCGCAAAGGGCCATGGTAAGGGCAAAATCCTCCTTGCACACGTTTGGCGCAACAGAGAATATTTTACCCCTGAATTTGTTGGATAAACGGCTTATAGGCGGACTTTTGATAAATTCATCAAGGATTCGCCTGTTGGCGACGGTGGTCCTTCCGCCCTTGGTGTAGTTAAAGACAGAGCCATCGTTATAAACGATCCTCCCCTTAAAAACCTCGCCTGAGGTCTGGGGGTAATCGCGCATGACGTCAGCCATGGTTAAGTTATTGTCAGATAAAAGCTTTTTTAAAACTTCTATGGTCATTTTGGTGTCGGCAAGGGCCTCGTGATGCATAAGGGGCGCGCCAGTGGTTTCCGAATACAAAACGTCAAGCTTCAAATTGGTTTGACGGTTTGCAATGATCTGATACATTTTCAAAACGTCCCAAAAGGTGTAATCTATCTGATCAAGATCAAACCTGTCAAGATCGTTTATGATAAATTTTGCGTCGCTGTCCGTTGCAAAGCCAACCACAACGTTATTCTTGTCCCCTATAAGTGCCGCTATCTCGTCGTAGCGATCCATGATGTCGGGGGCGGCGTAATATTCGTCCTTTGAATACGCAAAAATGATGCCGGCCTTCTGATGACCGTAATCATCAAAGCGCAAATGTGGGTTTATAAGCAGGTTATCGGCCTTTTTGACGTTGAAATTCTCGTCGAGCAGGATGTACCCAAACTCACATATACCACCGCGGCCCTGGGCGCATTCGGTGTCAAAAAACAAATAATTCATGAAAAATCTTACCTTTTTCGCGGCAAAATCCGCCGCAAGCTTTTATTCCTTGGCTATTATATCATTAATATAAAATTTTTACAACCGAAATTGCCACCGGACAATAAAAATTGCCCGTTTTTACCCTCAAAGCCCACAAAATCTGCCAAAAAACAGTTTTTTTTCACGCCGAAAATAATTATTTAATAAAAACAGCAAAAACTGATTGACAATTTTAAATTCTTCTTATATAATATTTAAGCAAATTGAAGGTAATGTCGCTTTCAACACGGAGAGGTGTCTGAGAGGTCGATGGTGCAACATTGGAAATGTTGTGTACGGAAACGTACCGCAGGTTCGAATCCTGTCCTCTCCGCCAACAAAAAAAGATGGGTTTTTGCCCATCTTTTTTTCGTTGTTTGGGGATGTCGATTTGAACCTGTTTAGGTTCGCAATAAGGGTGCTTTGCGCCCGTCATTCTTGCCGTGGGTTCCCATTTATGGGATACGGCAATACCCTGTCCTCTCCGCCAACAAAAAAAGATGGGTTTTTACCCATCTTTTTTTCGTTGTTTGGGGATGTCGATTTGAACCTGTTTAGGTTGCAGATGGAAGAATAATGCGCCCCCGCCGAAAAACGGTTCAACATATCTATCATATTCAGGAATTAACGGCTGAATTTTATCTATTTCTCTAGATTTACCGCCAGGCCATTTTATAATTGGGTTCATACGTGCGCCTCAAAATTTAGATTTTTATTGACACAGAAATCTTCAAACACCCTCTTTGCTAAACGACTTGGATTATAACTACCATTTTCCCATCTATTTATTGTAGCAAAACTAACTCCAAGTTCTCTTGCTAAATCTTCTTGCGATAATTTTAGTTCAGTACGAACAAGTTTCACCTTTTCTGCAAAGCTCATAACACGACTCTCCTTAATATTGAAACTATTATAACACTTTTTATAGAAAATGTAAAGATGCAAGAGCCTATTATCTTGAAAAATTTTCACAATTGTGGTATAATAAAACAAATAAAATTAGGAGAAACTTTTTTGGCAAATAAAAATAATTCGTTGGGGTTTTATAAGGTGATATTAACAACGTTAATCACATCTTTAGTCATTACTGGTATCAGTTGTCTAGATGATAAAATTTGGAATATTATTATGCTTATAATTGGGATGC
>JAFWAM010000081.1 GCA_017507595.1 Clostridia bacterium | reverse complement strand
TTGTAATTTTTCTTCCTTACCTTAATAAAGGCGTTATTTGTTCTTTCAAATTTTTGGATTTCGTGCTCCTCTGCCGTGTATGACTTGGACACGCGAATGCCCGATAAGGAGCTTTCTACCTCCGCATTGATAGCGGCGGTTTTTTCGCGCCCCTCCTTAAAGGTGTCCTTCATATCCTTCCTCATGCTTACCGTAACGAAAAACATCGGCGGCAAGGCAAGAACCACAACCAATGAAAGCCATGGGTCAATAGTGAAGATCATGATAAGGGCGCCAATAATGGTGATCATTGATAAAAAAGCGTCCTCGGGGCCGTGGTGGGCAAGCTCGGTTATATCAAAAAGATCGTTCGTTATCCTTGACATTATGGAGCCGACCTTGGTTTCGTCGTAATAAGAAAAGGGCAAGCCCTCCAGATGTCGGAAAAGACGCTTGCGCATATCCCCCTGGATCTTGACGCCGACCGTGTGTCCGAAATAAGTTATGCAATAATTTAAAATTGCCTTTAAAACGAATATACCAAGCATTATCCCGCAGCTTATGGCAAGAAGCTTTATCTGTCCGTTGGGGGCGTAATCGTTCATAATTCGGCGGGCAATAGACGGATAAACAAGGTTGCAAACGGCAACGATAAGGGCGCACACCATATCGAAAATGAACATCCCCAAATGGGGCTTGTAATACGTCGCAAACTTTTTTATAAGACTGAAATTGGATTGCTCCTTCTTCATAAAGTATCCCCTTACGCCTTAAGACGGCGGTTTTTTCGTCAATAATTGTTACTATAACACAAATTGCACATTTTGTCTAATTTTTTGCGCGCATCCTTGCTATATATTTGACAAATTACTTTTAGATATATTATAATTCTTTAGGTTTTATGAGGTGATATTATGAACAGAGAAGGCATAAGAAATATCGCAATCATCGCGCACGTTGACCACGGTAAAACCACTTTGGTTGACCAGCTTTTAAAGCAGAGCAATATCTTCCGCACCAATGAGGTCGTTGCAGAACGCGTCATGGACAGTAACGATATTGAGCGCGAAAGAGGCATCACTATCCTTGCAAAAAATACTTCAGTCCACTATAAGGACGTAAAAATCAATATTATAGACACCCCCGGCCACGCCGATTTCGGCGGCGAGGTTGAACGCATCCTGTCCATGGTTGACGGCGTAGTCTTGCTTGTTGACGCAGTAGAAGGTTGCATGCCGCAGACGAGATTCGTTCTCAAGAAGGCGCTCAATCTTAACAAAAAGCCCATTGTCGTTATCAACAAGGTGGATAAGGGCGGCGACGTTGACAAGACCCTTGACGGCATTATTGAGCTGTTTTTGGACCTTGGTGCCAACGACGACCAGCTTAACTTCAAGACGATTTATGCCTCTGCAAAGCAGGGCTGGGCCTCCCTTGATCTTGATGGGCCAAAGGATTCCATCACACCTATTTTCGATACTATTTTATCGGAAATACCCGCCCCATCCGGCGAGATTGAAGAGCCACTTCAGTTGATGATCTCCAACATCGACTATGACGATTACGTCGGCCGTATCGGCATCGGCAAGATCGTAAGAGGCAGACTTAATCAAAACCAGCAGGTTTCCGTTTGCAGAACGGACGGAACCATCGCCCACGCAAAGGTATCGTCACTCTATCAGTTTGAAGGGCTGAAAAGATCCGAGGTACAAACAAGCGCAATGGGTGATATCGTTGCGGTAATATGCTCTGAAAAGCTTAATATTGGCGAAACGGTTTGCTCGGTTGAATGTCCCGAGGCATTGCCCTTCGTTGCCATTGACGAGCCTACAATTTCCATGATGTTCATGGTAAATAACAGCCCCTTTGCCGGTAAGGAGGGCAAATACGTAACCTCAAGACATCTTCGTGCAAGACTTTTTAAAGAGGTTGAAACCAACGTTTCAATGAGAATTGAGGAAACTGAGTCGGCCGATACCTTTAAGGTTTACGGCAGAGGCGAGCTTCACCTTTCGGTTTTAATCGAAAATATGCGCCGTGAAGGATATGAGTTCCAGGTATCACGCCCCAAGGTAATCTTTAAAGAGGTCAACGGCAGATGTCACGAGCCAATGGAAGACTTGGTTATCGAAGTCCCTGAAGAATACGTGGGCGCCGTTATGAATAAAATCGGTGCAAGAAAGGGTGAGCTTCAGAATATGAGCCTTAACCCCAGCGGTGAAACAAAGCTTGAATTCAGAATCCCCTCTCGCTGTCTTATTGGCTACAGAAGCGAAATGCTTACCGATACCAAGGGCTTTGGCGTAATGAGCAGTATTTTTGCCGGTTATGAGGAATACAAGGGCGATATTCAGGAAAGAACGAGAGGTAGCCTCGTCGTATTTGAGTCGGGCACAACCACCCAGTACGGCCTATATAACGCCCAGGAAAGATGCACACTTTTCGTTTCGGCAGGTCTTAACGTTTACGAAGGTATGATCGTAGGTGAAAACTCAAGAGAGGACGACCTTGTCGTTAACGTCTGTAAGCAAAAGCATCTTACCAACAACCGCGCCAGCGGCAGTGAGGAGGCCTTAAAGCTTGTGACGCCAACAACACTTTCCTTAGAGCAGTGTATGGAATTTATTGCTGACGATGAAATTTTGGAAATCACACCCAAATCAATCAGAATGAGAAAGAAAATTTTGTCAAAAGAGCTTCGTATGAAGGAATGGGCAAAAAAGAACAGATAGTTGAAAAAGCGGCCTATAGGCCGCTTTTTTAATGAAATACACTAAATTTGCATAATTTTTATAAATAAAAAAGGCGGGGATATGCCTGCCTTTATTTTATTTCAGTAACGGTTAAGGTGTTGCCGTCAACCTTAAAGCGGATATCTTTACCGTCAAAAAC